>DFEN01000119.1 GCA_002368685.1 Lachnospiraceae bacterium UBA3801 | reverse complement strand
GGATTCTTAATACTTATAACATCGCTTAGAATAGTGGCATCGACATCTGATTTTTCAAAGGCAAGGTCGGCATCCTGCATCCTACAATCAATTAGTTTTAGGTTTTTGCAATAGCATAGAGGCTGAGTTCCGATAATCAGGCAATTCTCGAAGGTCACATTCTCGCAGTACCACGCCAGGTACTCGCCCTTAACTACACTATCCTTTACCACCACATTCTTTGCATGCCAGAAGGCATCCTTGGTGTCGAACCTGCAATTAACAAATTCCGAATTCTCGATATATTGAAAGGAGTATTTCCCCTTCATCTCAACATTTTCGAAGCGAAGGTTATCTGACCTCATCATGAAATATTCGCTTTCAGCCCTGGATCCAGTCATGGTTATGTTATGTACCGACCAGCCAAACTCGGGGGACACTATATCTGAATCCCTGATTATAACATCAGAGCACTCTCTGAGAGCTTTGATTCCGTGGAACTTAGTGTTCTCAACCTCTATATCTGTCGAATACCAAAGTGCAGCCCTACAGAGTTCCGTCATCTCACTGCCCTTTATCCGAACCTTCGTATCATGCCAGAAAGGATACCTAAGATTGAAGTATGAATCAACAACTTCAATATTTGAGCTTTCCTTCATAGCACTCTCTCCGTCGGCTGGACCATCGAAGGTGCATTTTTCTAAGTAAATATCCTTGCTGCCGTATAGCGTCCTTTCCTCGTCAAATGTTTTACTTATTATTTTCACCATCTGGTTTTCCTTAATTATTTAAATATTTATTGTAAAACTCTTCAAGCTTATCAAAAGGAATCACCTTATTCTCTCCGCCATCATATAGATCTGTGTGTACAGCGTCAGGAATAATCATTAATTCCTTATTACCTGCATACTTACTATCCTTTATCATATCAGCATATGCGTCTTTTGAAAAGTAGCAAGAATGAGCCTTCTCGCCATGAATCAGAAGAACAGCACTCCTTATCTCATTAGAATACTGGAGTATAGGCTGATTCACAAATGACTCACAACCGATTACATTCCAACCACCATTGGAATTAAGGCTTCTCTCATGATATCCTCTATCTGTCTTGTAATAATCATAATAGTCCTTTACGAAGAAAGGTGCATCATCTGGAAGCGGATCCACAACTCCACCTCCCAGCTTATATTCTCCCGCCTTCAGGTCTTCCAGTCTCTGTGCACACTGCGCAGACTTCATTTTATATCTGGCTTCCTCGCTGTCCTCTGAGTCAAAATATCCCTTAGCATTAACTCTTGTCATATCGTACATAGTTGAAGCAACAGTAGCCTTGATTCTTGTATCCAGCGCCGCTGTATTTATAGCCATTCCGCCCCAGCCACAGATTCCCAGGATTCCTATTCTGTCAGGATCAACCCTGTCATTTAGCGATAGAAAGTCAACCGCAGCCATAAAGTCCTCTGTATTTATATCAGGAGATGCCATATATCTTACATTTCCGCCAGACTCACCTGTAAAGGAAGGATCAAAGGCTATTGTAAGGAAGCCTCTCTCAGCCATAGTCTGTGCATATAGTCCACTGCACTGCTCCTTAACTGCTCCAAAGGGACCCGATATAGCAATTGCCGGGAGCTTTCCCTCTGCATTTTTTGGCACATACATATCTGCCGCAAGTGTTATACCATATCTATTTACAAATGTTACCTTGCTATGCTCAACCTTTTCACTCTTTGGGAATGTCTTATTCCATTCCTTTACCAGCTTTAGTTCTTCTTTATGTATCATTTTTCGTACCTCCTAAAATAATTATTTCATTGCTTCTTTCTCAGCTCGTCTGATTATCAGATCGATTCTGTCTACTTTTCTCTGACTTTCATGCATTTCATCCACCAGACTGCACCTGCACTTCTTGAGACATTTTATCAGCTCCTGCATCTGCCCCTCTTCATAGAGCCTCTCCGCCAGTTCTCCCTGCGAGCTCTCGCACCCTAGTTTGGAAATGTCACTTATCATTTCTTTAAGTTCCATAACACAATCTCCAAAAATCATTTTCTGCTTCTATTAGGATTATATGGTATTGACATGAACTTCGCTAATGAATAAAATGAATATCATGATATTCCATATGGGAATATCAGCAAATATAATCCAGCCAGGGGGATATTCCATGGAAATAAAAAACCTTCGCTACTTTCTTGCAGTAGCAAGAGAAGAAAATATGACAAAGGCAGCTGACATGCTTCATGTCACTCAGCCCACATTATCAAAAACACTAAAATCTCTGGAGGACGAGCTAGGCAAGAAACTTTTTATCCGTCATAGCTTCAGCATATCCCTTACTGACGAGGGCATGCTTCTGAGAGACCGCGCAGAGGATCTGATTGCCATGGCTGATAAAATCGAACAGGAATTTATATCTCTGGATGATATTACAGGTGGTGATATTTATTTTGGACTGGCGGAATCCTACCAGATAAGACTTCTTGCCAGAGAGATAAAAAAGCTAAAGGACCGATATCCTTCTTTCACCTATCATATAACAAGTGGTGATACTGAGCAGGTCACAGAGAAGCTGGATAAGGGACTTCTGGACTTTGCGGTACTTTGCGAAACTCCTAATACTGATAAATATGAGTACATTACATTTCCAGCCTCGGACCGTTGGGGAGTTGTGATGCTAAAGAATCATCCACTGTCAAAGAAAAAGAGCATTAAAGCTACTGACCTAGTAGGACAGCCACTCTACTGCTCTGAACAAAGCTGGAATATAGAAATACCTGAATGGGCAGGGGATATTTTTCCCTCTCTTCACTTAGAAGGCTCATTCAGACTCTCGTATAATGCTTCTATGTTTGCAAAGGAAGGACTGGGACTCCTCCTTACCTTTGAACATCTTATTAATTGTTCCGAGGAAAGTGATTTAATCTTTAGACCGCTCTCCCCAAAACAGGAAACAAAACTTTATCTTATATGGAACAAATATCAAACCTTTACACCTATAGCTGAGAAATTTCTCCTACAGGTAAAGGAATCCTTTATTCGTAAATAATGTTATTCCTCGAAGGGACGTATTCTTAAAGTAACACCAAGCTCATCGCATATCTTTTGACAGGTGGCGATTTTATCTTCTGGCATAACCTTTTCAACAACTGTCATAACAACATTTGGCACATATTTTTTTGCTAGAACAGCAAATTCCTTTAATGCCTCATAAGACTCTATTCCAAATCTTGAGCGTGTAAGTTGGTAGAATTCTTCCGCATTAGGAGCATTTAGCGAAATAGAAACTGTATTTACTCTTCCCTCAAACTCTGGAGTCACGTCTTGGCCGTAGATTAGATTAGCAAGTCCTATTGTATTAACTCTTACTTTTAGATCTGGATAGGTCTGCTTTAGGGTATCTATAACCGTGCAAACATCCTCTAGACGCTCTAAGGGTTCTCCAAAGCCGCAGAAAACGAGTTCATTTATACCGCTAAGATCATACTGTGAAAAAAGCTCTAGGACAGACTCTAGACTAGGATCTCCCTCTTTAAACCACAGGTTACTTCCCTCCTGCATTTCCTTAGTATGTCGAAGACAAAAGACGCAATTACATGGGCATTTATTTGTCATATTTACATATAAATTTTTTCCCGTTAGATCTCCGCTCTTTGAGATATCCAGATATCCCTCATTTCCGACTTTACCCGTCACAGTATATAGAATCATTTCTATACCTCCATAAGATCTTTCATATACATTTCAAAGCAGAGTCCCCAATGAGTAGGAACCTGGTTTTCTTCGCAATATTTTATACATTTAGATGCAAACTCAGCCGCCTTTCTGACAGAGTCATAAAATGTATGACCATTCATATACATTCCTGCAATTACAGAGCTTATAACATCACCTGTTCCGCTTCTATCTTCACCTATCCTGTCGACCATAACGATCTGCGGGTCCTCACCCTTAGAATAAATGTAATTCATTATCTGCTTTTTGTGAAAAGGAATACCTGTTACAACTATATGTTCCGGACCCTTTTCTGAAAGCTCCTGACACATATCATGAAGCTCATCTATGCTGAACTTACCATTCCCGAAGTCAACACCCAGAATCGTACATAGCTCTGTCAAATTAGGAGTTATAATATTTGCATATTCTACTAACTCCTTCATTTTATCACACATTTCACGAGTATAGGTCTTATATAATATTCCATTATCACCCATAACAGGATCGATAAGAATAACGCACTTATCATTTCTGAAATACTTGATAAAATCTATCACTATATCCACCTGTTCCTTTGACCCAAGGAAGCCTGTAGCTATACCATCGAATTCCATATTCAGATTCTTATAAGTCTGGATATAATCATGCATCTTAGGTGTATAGTCATCAAAGAAAAATTCAGGAAATTGAGTATGTGTAGACAAAATAGCTGTCGGTATACTAACTGCCTGTATCTTCATAGCTGAGATTATAGGTGCCATTACAGATATCGAACATCGTCCAAAGCCTGTAAGGTCATTTATAAGTGCCATCTTCTTCTGCTTCATTTTATTATATCTCCATAATTAAAGTTTATGCTGGTTTCTTAATAAGCGTATGAGCCTTCAATGTACTCTTTCTTAAAATGACTGTTATAAATACAGTGATAAGCATATTTGGTATAGTATAACCAACCACAAAATCATAATTCATCAGGACTCTATATATTACAAAACCAAGAATCCATGCAACGCTTGCTACTCCATCGACTCTTGTATCAGTTTTTTTATGTCCAACTATAAATTGATCTGCAATCTGAACTGAAATCATCGGTGCAAAAACTGAACCAATAAAGTAAAGGAATTCTGTTATATTCTCCATCGGTAAAAGTATAGCACCAATTGTACCTATTATAGTATCAATTATTCCAGGAAGGTTAGCCTTTATTTTATGAATCAGACTTGATTTTCCCTCTAGTTCCTGTGGGACTTTATTCTCCGGGAACAAAGCAAAGGTTGACTGATTGCAGGAAAATGCATCTATAAAGTTCGTTGTAACGCAGGAGAAAACAATGATGAATAGTCCTGCTACACCAAAGCCAGCCTTGAGCATTATCTGATCTATTCTTGTTTCATGAGTTATAACTGCAGCTCCAAGACCTATTATATACATCCAAATACTAGCAACGGTATAGGTTGCACAAGCTGCAAATGTTGTCTTAACAGGCTTATCAGCACTATATGTATAGTCAGCAATCATTGGTATCCAGGAAAGTGGCATCGCTATTGACAGCTCTAAACCTTGTCCAATGGAGAGTCTCTCACTCGCACTCTGTCCAACTGTTTCCCCACCCTTTAATCCGGAGAAAATAACAAAAGATAAAATAATGGTTAGAATAAGTAATAAAACCATAACAAGGACATTTAACTTGTCTCTATGCTTAAGCCCTAATAAAATCCACACTATTGTCAGAATACCTATGATAAGACACCACCATGTATGACCAAGGCTTAGAATACCCTGAGCAGAAAGTGATGCATCGAAGATCATTATACCCTGCCATCCTATAAGCTGTATGATATTCAAAATTGCAAAGAAATAGCTTCCATACTTTCCGAAGGATAGGGCCGACGACCTCATAGAACCTTCTTTATTCTTAACTCCAATAATTCCAGCAAGAACCAGAAGCAGGAAACCAATGAGATGACCTAAGACAATTACTACAAGACCACGTACAAGACCTAGGCTTTCCAGGCATGCACCTGTAAGAATCTCGGCGATTGATATAGCTGCGCCGAACCAGATTAGTGCTATTCGAGACATTTTTTTGCCCTCCTTATAAAAACCAAAATAGGCATATGCTCTTTATAAGTTGGCATTATATTTTATATCTGACCTTTTTCCAATACCCAAAACGAGATTTTTCAATAAGGTCAGATATATTACTTCACAAAGTTCACAAAAGTTGTCACGGGGACAGTCCCCACTGGCCCTATTTTACAGAATACCCTGAATCTCTCAGTGCATTCATTGCTTTAGTATAGTTTTCTTCTTTAACTAAAATGTAATCAGTATTATACGTGGATACTGCGAATATTCCTATACCACTTGAGGCAAGTATCTTAGTAATACGTGCCAGGATTCCGATAAGAGAAAAATCAAGCTCTCCACATATACGGAAACCCTTCCAGCCATCCTCACGACTGATAGTATTATCTGGAACTATATCTGTAGGACATACCAAAGATTTCTCTGTGTCAGTCCTTCCAGTGAATACAAAGCTCTGATCTATATCTATACCGGAATAGTCATCGACCTTGCATACAGAAAATGTATCCTCAATCGCTTCTATAACTATGCTACCAGCATTTAAACCAGGCAGCTCATTATTTAATTGTTCTTCAGGTGTCCATTCTTTCATATAATCCTCCATTTTCTTCAGCAAGTGATTTCCAAACTATCCGGTTCTACATGACATTTTAGAAATAATATCTCTACTCCGGCTTTTTGAGCATCATTCATCGCTATTCCAAACTCCGGATGAGTATCTGTGTTAGGTCTCACCTCTGATACTCCATCCATTTGTATTACAAATATTTCCTTTACTCCATTCACCTCAACCTCAGCGATAAAACGATTAGGTCTCCTTATGAACACTGCTTGGGTTATATTACTATACTTCATAATCAATACACACTCTGCTCTTTGTATAAGGTCTTACTGCTCCATCTGCTACAGCGATATGTTCAGGATGTACTGCATAGCCCTTTAGTGAATCAGCATCTTCAAATGTAGAATCTAACATCAAATCTGCATTGGACGAATCAAGCATTTCAGTCTGAACATGAATATCTATAAGACCAGGAATCTTACCTGCCAGACCTTCAAGACCTATCTTTATGTCAGCTCTAACCTTTGCTTTTTCCTCGCCTGAAAGTTCATCTTTTAATTGCCATAAAATTATATGCTTTACCATTTCTATTATCTCTCCTTATCTTTTCTTATATCTCCCCGGAATGGTCCGAGTTTTCCTTTAATATTCTAAGCTTACGCTGCTAAACAAACTGGGACAGTAGGGACAGTCCCCACCGGTCTAATATTTAAGATTCATTTACCAGCTTTCCTGTCATATGCTCTATCGTCAACTCCAAACACTGTACTCGCGTTAACGCATTCTCCAATTCTTTCTTCAGATATTCCTCATCATCAGTAAACTTCTGACACAGCTTGGTACAGATTATTCTGGCCTTATCCTCATCCTCTACAAGATGAATTCTCCCAAATACAATGACACTATTTATATTCAGTGCCCATTCTCCTTCTCTACGATAGCCCTTATCATATACGCAGAAGCTGACTTTATCATTAGCTTTGATAGCGTCTATCTTATGACCGAACTTAGCCCCATGAAAATATATCTTCCCATCATCCTCAGAGTAGTAATGACTGATAGGAATCCCATATGGATATCCATCGTCACCCAACATAGAAAGAACCCCTCTTGGCTCTTCCTTGAGAATACGTATGCATTCCTCCTCAGATATCTGTTGCTTAAAACGTCTCATTTCTCTGAACATTATTCTACCTCTATCATTTCTTCATGTATTTTTGCTGCATAATCACTAATAAACTCAAACAAAAACAGGAGTCGAATCATAACTATATTCCTTTAATTCACAGTTCTTTATACCAAAATCCCCGTATTCCTCATTAGTCATATCATAGAAATAAGAGTTAACGCACCTCACAATCCCGTTATGCGCCACCAAAAGATAAATCTTATCATCCTGCGCCAGCTCATCTAAAAGATTATAAATACGCTGAGCCAGTCGAAGCATGGACTCACCACCTTCGTAAGAATTCACAAAATTCCTCTTATCTTGCTTGAAAATCTCACCATTTCTAGGAGTCCCTTCATACTTCCCAAAATTCTGCTCTCTCAACCTCTCATCAGCCCTAAGAGGAAGCCCAGTCATATCCGCAATATGCTTCGCAGTGTCAAATGCCCTCGAAAGCGGTGACGCTATAATCTCATCAATATGAATCTCTCCAGAATCCAGTCTCTCCTTTATAAGCTCACCAGTTTCCCTGGCCTGCTCATGACCTCTATCAGTAAGCCCAATATCCGTAGCGCCACATATTTTATTATCGACATTCCAAAATGTCTCACCATGTCTTACAAAATATATCTTTTTAGTCATTACGAAAAACTCCTATCCCGGCACGCATCACGCTATTATTACCATATTTATTTCGAATGGAATCCAAAGCTTTATCAAGCTTCTTCTGTTTTTCTTTCTCTTCCTCACCAAATATAGACATCTGCTGAAAACCATCCCTATCAATATCCGAAGCAGAAAGACCAATCAATCTCAGAGGTTCACCCTTCCAGCATTCTTTCATAAGATTAACTGCTATATCATATATCTCCGATGTAATATCAGTTGAATTATCTATCTTACGTCCATGTGAATGACGTTTCATATCACTAGTACGATATATAACAGTAATGGTAAATGCCTTCACCTCGTCAGCTCTTAGCCTGCTAGCCACAACATCAGCTTCCGCCAAGAGTAAATGATTTACGGTATCAAAATCCGTCACATCATCCTGAGTTGTATTCTCAACACTATAACTCTTAGCTTCTCTTTCTTCATTCACAACAGGAGAATCATCTATCCCATTAGCTGCATAATGCAGATAATCAGCGGTTTTCTGACCAAATACACTCAGAAGAAACCTTTCATCCGCTAATGCCAGATCCCCAATAGTCTTGATATGCATTTCCTGTAACTTCTTCGCGGTAGACTGCCCACAACCAAAAAGCTCTCCTACAGGGAGAGGCCACATCTTATCCTTTATCTCATCAGGAAATAACGTATGAATCTTATCAGGTTTCTCAAAATCACTAGCCATCTTGGCGCACAGCTTATTATTAGCTACGCCCACATTTACAGTAAAACCGAGCTCATCACGAATCTTATCCTTCATTTCATGGGCAAGCTTAATAGGATCCGGATGAAGAAGCTCCATCCCACTCATATCCATAAAAACCTCATCGATGGAAAATGACTGCATCAAAGGTGTATAATCATTTAATATGCTTTTGAATGCATGGGACATTTTATGATAAAGATGAAAGTTCGGCTTAACAACTATCAGCTCAGGACACTTACGAAGCGCAGTTGCAACAGGTTCTCCTGTAACTATACCGTACTTCTTGGCTGGGATTGATTTGGTAGAAACAATGCTGGTACGCTTATCAGGATCACCACCAACACAGGAAGGAACAGTCCTGAGATCCAGAGTATCCCCATTCGAAAGACGATCAACCGCCTCCCATGAAAGAAACGCACTATTCACATCAACGTGAAAAATCAATCTTTTACACATGTTATTCTCCGAAAGCTAATCTTATATCTACTTGTTTAAAGAATATGGGTACATTTACCTTTTTTCTAAAGTCCCATATCCTTTCGAAATACTGTTTTGAGTATCACTCTCACCTGCGGTTGAAAAAAGCATTCTCTGAAACTGATTTCTTGGCATTTTTTCTCCTCCTCTTCGATTAAACGAAAACGCAAATCTCTCTGTGTGATTAACCAACTTTTCTGCTTTTTATCTTATCAGTCCTCCATGAAATACACATTCATAAACTTTTACATCATTCAAATATATTTCTTCAAACCCCTGGAACCAGGTAAAATCTCCGGTAACCTTACATCTGTAAGTATACTCCCCGGATTGATAAAGTTCCGGTCCTCTATAGGGCATCTTCTTATCGGCAGCACGAAGAGCTTCCTTAAGAAAATCTCCACTGAATCTATCGTCCAAGACTCTACCTATATAGTTCATGGCCCAAACCGTGACTTCATTCCTCCAGACCGCTTCCTCTCCGGCAAATTCTTCACCACCCACATAAGTATCATGATACATATAGTCACCATCTTCATATCTGAAGTCGTGAGATGCAGGTCTTGTGGAATCCACCTCATTCATAAATCCGGCATAAGTATTTACATTTGCCTTCAGTCTGAACTCTATCAGCTCATCAATATCATTTCTCGCTTCTGAGGATACGATAACTCCGCAGTCCTGATCTTTGACCAGATAAT
>DFEN01000145.1 GCA_002368685.1 Lachnospiraceae bacterium UBA3801 | reverse complement strand
CTTGCAGCTAAGGGCTTCCAGTTCTCATCTGCAAATTCTATCAATATTGGTAGACTTGTTCCACAGATGGTTTACTATGTATATTCTTATACAAGACTTGTTGCTGCTGGAACCATCAAGGCAGGAGACAAGATAAATGTTGTTGTTCCAACAGGTAACTTCGGAAATATCCTTGCGGCTTACTATGCATCACTAATGGGACTTCCTGTTAATAAGTTCATTTGTGCATCTAATGATAACAAGGTTCTCTATGACTTCTTCACAACAGGTGAGTATGATAGAAACCGTGATTTCATTCTTACAACTTCACCATCTATGGATATCCTTATTTCAAGTAACCTTGAGAGACTTATCTATAGAATAGCTGGAAATGATGCAACAAAGAATGCAGAGCTTATGAAGAGTCTCTCTGAGACCGGTAAGTATGAGATCACAGATGAGATGAAGAAGAATCTGTATCAGTTCTATGGAAACTATGCTACAACTGATGAAGTATCAGATACTATTCGTAAGGTATATGACGAGGATGGATATGTACTTGATACACATACTTCTGTTGCGGTTGCAGTATATGATAAGTACAAGGAAGAGACAGGTGATACACTTCCGACTATCATCGCTTCAACAGCAAGTCCATATAAGTTTACCAGAAGTGTTATGACAGCTATTGATCCTTCACTTGATTCAAAGGAAGACTTTGAGCTTGTAGACGAGCTCGAGAAGGTATCTCAGGTTAAGGTACCTCAGGCTGTTGAGGAGATAAGAACTGCTCCGGTTGTTCATGACACAGTATGTGAAAAGGAAGAGAT
This sequence comes from Lachnospiraceae bacterium UBA3801, assembly GCA_002368685.1. Classification (GTDB taxonomy): domain Bacteria; phylum Bacillota; class Clostridia; order Lachnospirales; family Lachnospiraceae; genus Eubacterium_Q. The sequence goes on along the minus strand of DFEN01000145.1, from coordinate 13,768 downwards.
GGAAGCAGTAGTTAAGAAGTTCCTTGGAATCTAAGCTTGATTTATTTATCGTTATGTATTAAAAATGAATATTAGTAGTTCATTGGCACCATCCTACTTTATCAAAACTAGGGCTGTTACATTTTAGTATGTTAATGGGGATAGTGCGCACCAGACGGACACTATCTCCATTTTTGTTTTTCTGAGGATAGAAGAGGAGATAGGCGAAGGAGAGAAAAATGTATGTATTAAAAACAAAATCAGAATTTGATAGTGCTCATTTCCTTAAGGGGTATGATGGAAAATGTGCAAATATTCACGGTCATAGATGGATAGTGTCTATAGAGGTCGGCTCCGAGACTGTTCTGGAGGAAGGACCTTACAGTGGAATGGTTGTGGATTTTGGAAAACTTAAGGATGATCTGAGGGAAGAAACTCATAAGCTGGATCACACTCTTATTTTGGAAAAAGGAAGTCTTAAGAGTACTACAGTGGAAGCTATGAAGGAAGAGGGATTCACTATGGTAGAGCTGGACTTTAGACCAACTGCAGAAAATCTGGCTAAGTATTTCTATGAGATAATGTCTAAGAAGGGATACCACGTTATCCGGGCAAGAGTATACGAGACTCCGGAAAACTGTGCAGAATACTATGTATAAAGTAGCGGAGATTTTTACAAGCATAAATGGCGAGAGCAGACTAGCAGGGGAGCTTGCGGTATTTGTCAGATTCGTGGGCTGTAATCTTAGCTGTACATATTGCGATACAGCGTGGGCTATCAGTATGGATGCTCCACATAAGGAAATGAGCTTAGACGAGATAATAGCTTATGTGGAACAGTCCGGAATTAAAAATGTAACTCTAACAGGAGGCGAGCCTCTCCTTTCAGAGGGAATAGAGGAACTGATAATAGAACTTATAGGTCATAATCATAGAGTTGAGATCGAGACAAATGGAGCGGTTGATATTAGACCATTACTTGATACAGCCTCAAGGCTTTCGATAAAGGATGAACTGAGCATAACTCTTGACTATAAGTGTCCAAGTAGTGGGATGGAAAGCTTTATGGTGATGGAAAACTATGATGTGCTCAGAAGCTATGATACAGTTAAGTTTGTTGTTGGAGACAGAGCTGACTTAGATAAGGCACGGGAGATTATAGAAAAGTATAAGCTGGTAGACAGATGTGCAGTATACTTAAGTGCAGTATTTGGCAGAATCACACCTAGAGAAATAGTTGAATATATGTTGGAGCATAAAATGAATGGCATAACACATCAGCTGCAACAGCATAAGTTTATATGGGACCCTAACGCCAGAGGCGTTTGATGATAAAAAGATGATTAAATATTTATAATGGAGAGAAGAAGATGGCAGTAGACCAGGAAAAAATAAGAGAACATATCAGAGGGATACTTGAGGCAATTGGTGAAGATCCGGATAGAGAGGGACTTCGCGAGACTCCAGACAGAGTAGCCAGGATGTATAGCGAGATCTTTGAAGGGATTCAGTATTCAAATGATGAGATAGCTGAAATGTTTAATAAAACCTTTGATGCTCCTATCAACAATGATATGGTAGTAGTTAAGGATATTGAGATATTCAGTTATTGTGAGCACCATATGGCCCTTATGTATGATATGAAGGTCAGTGTTGCATATATACCTAGAGACAGAGTTATCGGACTTAGCAAGATAGCTCGTATCGCTGATATGGTTGGAAAAAGACTTCAGCTTCAAGAGAAGATAGGCACAGACATAGCCTATATCATGGAGAAGGCTACACTCTCTCCAGATGTTGCAGTTATTATTACAGGAAAGCATAGCTGCATGACAGCACGTGGAATCAAGAATACACCAGCAGTTACGCTGACTACAACCTTTAGAGGGGCATTTGCGGATGATATGGATCTGCAGGAGCGTGTGCTTAGACTGATAGATCTACGTGTATCAAGAGAAGATATATAAGGAGCCGAGATGAAGAACAAGAAAGAAGCAGTAGTTGTATTTAGTGGTGGACAGGATAGTACCACCTGCCTGGCATGGGCACTTAAGATATATGAAAAGGTTTATGCTGTATCCTTTGATTACGGTCAGAGACATTCGAAGGAACTGGAGTGTGCGGCAGAGATAGCAAAGGAGCTGGGAGTCGAGCATCATATAATAAACCTTAAGGAGTTAAATGAACTCGCACCAAATTCGCTTACAAGAGAGGATATAGAGGTGGATAAGGAAGCTCCTGAAGAAGGACCTCCAAATTCCTTTGTAGAAGGAAGAAATATGCTCTTCCTTACGTATGCAGCAATCTTCGCCAAAACTCACGGCGTTACTGATATAATAACAGGTGTATCTCAGAGTGATTTCTCAGGATACCCTGACTGCAGAGACGTATTCATCAAGTCTCTGAATACTACTCTGAATCTAGCTATGGACTATGGCTTCTGCCTGATAACTCCACTTATGTGGATTGACAAGGAAGAAACCTGGGAACTGGCAGACAGCCTAGGTGTTTTTGATCTAGTAAGAGAGAAAACTCTTACCTGCTATAATGGAATAATAGGAGATGGATGTGGGGACTGCCCTGCATGTAAGCTTAGGAAAAGAGGATTAGATAATTATTTATCACGTAGGGGGATGTGAAAATGAAAAATCTGCTTTTTATAGTAAATCCAAAGGCCGGAAGAACTGTAATAAAGGCTGATCTAATCAATATAATTGAAATCTTCTCAAGGGGTGGATACAAGGTTGAGGTATATCCTACCAAGAGTCAGGAGGATACTGAAAGCTACGTATATGAAAATGCTGAGAAGTTTGATCTGGTTGTTTGTGCCGGTGGTGATGGAACATTGGACAATACGGTCGGAGGGATAATGAGACTGGAGAGAAAAATCAAGAAGAGAATTCATATGGGGTACATACCTTGTGGAAGTACTAATGATTATGCTCGAAGCCTCAGAATTAGTATGGAGCCACTTCAGGCTGCTAGGGATATATTGGACGGAGATATCTGTCATGTAGATGTAGGAAGGCTGGAGAATACATTTTTCATCTATGTTGCAGCCTTTGGTGCATTTACAGAAATATCTTATTCGACTCCACAAAACCTGAAAAATGCTCTCGGACATGCAGCATATGTTTTGGAAGCGGGAAAATCCATGTTTAATATGAAGACCTACAGACTGAAGGTTCTCTTCGATGGTGAGGAGGTAACAGGTGACTTCATCTATGGTCAGATTACGAATTCTCTTTCAATAGGCGGATTCAAGAATATAGGTTCTAAGGATATGTCCTTCTCGGATGGTAAGTTTGAGACTGTACTTATCAAGACTCCGGAAAATCCTATGGAGATGCAGAGAATCATTAACTCTCTATTGGTAGATGACCTAAATGACGAGATGATAGTTTTCAGAAAGTCTTCCAGAGTTGTGGTTCAGGCTGCGGAGGAGCTGCCTTGGACTGTTGATGGTGAATATGGAGGCAGCTTCAAGACTACAAGAATATCAAATATAAGAAAAGCGGTGTCACTTACACTGAAGGATAAGAGCGCATTCCCAGGATAATTCCTGGGAATTTTGTGTATATTCAGGCAGACTCTGTAATACTTTCATATTTTGTGAAAATATGTTATAGTATTCATAACTATGTGCCGAGATATTTTTCGGTGTAAAGTGGAGTGAAAGAAAATGAAAGAACAGCTTAGACAATGCGAATATTTAATAATGTTCTTGTTTAAGATAATTCTATATTTCTGTGTGTTTTGGACTTTCTACAGACTCTTTGCCATCAGAAACTGGCAGCTGCTGAATGCCTCCAGAACTGCAGCCGTAACAGCGCTCAGTTATCTCATTTCCGGCTACCTGTTCCTCAAGATATATGGAGGATATGACGTCGGAAAGAGAAAGAGTAAACCAATAATCATTTCCGTGAGTCTTGCGGCAGCAATGACGGACATTGTTGCTTATATCATGCTCTGCGTCATGAATACTAACCAGGTTAATAACCAGAAGTTTACTCTGGAACAGCCTTGGTTACTTCTTATTATATTTGCAATCCAGATGCTTATAATCAATATAGCTGTTTATGGTGGAAACTATATTTATTTCAAGATATATGATCCGGCCAGATGTCTTGTCGTAACATCTTCACAGAGATCGCTGAATGAGATATGTAAGAGTATCCGCAAGTACAAGCTTCAGTATAAGATATGCAGAAATGTGGATTACAGAAATGAGTCTCTCAAGGATCTCATTACAAAGTACGATACAATCTTCGTATATGATGTTCCGGTTAAGGAACGTACACAGATAGTTGAGTTCTGTTATCAGAACATGAAGAATGTTTATATCAATCCTGAGATGGCGGATGTAGTGGAGCTGAATGCTCATCATATAATGCTCGATGATGTATCACTTCTCAATATGTCCTCGAAGGGTCTGCGTGCGGAGCAGCGATTTGTTAAGAGAATATCGGATCTGCTTATCTCTATCACAGCGCTGGTAGTGACATCACCTATACTTCTGATATCTGCTATAGCTATCAAGTTAAATGATGGCGGTGCAATATTCTTCAAGCAGAACCGGGCTACAAGAGATGGTAAGATATTTTCAGTTTATAAGCTCCGTACAATGAAGGAAAATGTAGATAATTATCTATCAGTTGTAAATGATGACAGAGTTACATCTGTTGGTAAGGTGCTTAGAAGATTCAGGATAGACGAGATACCACAGTTTATAAATGTAATCAAGGGAGATATGTCAGTCGTTGGTCCTAGACCTGAGATGCTGGCAAATATCTTCAACTATACAAATGATCTTCCTGAGTTTGAATACAGACTCCGTGTTAAGGCGGGTATTACAGGCTATGCACAGATAGCTGGAAAGTACAACACATCGCCTAAGGACAAACTGATACTAGACCTTATGTATATAGAAGAGTACAGCTTCTGGATGGATATCAAGCTTATATTCCAGACACTTATCGTTATCTTCAAGAAGAATTCTACAGAAGCCTTTGATAATGAGAAGTTATCTGATTATCAGGATTCCCAGAAGGGATATGGCAGCTTTGCATATTCTCTCGGCAAGGAATATGAATATGATGAAGTGCAAGATAAAGTATTAGGTGAATAATAATGTATAAAGTCAATGTACTTATGTCAACCTGTAATGGCGAGAGATATTTAAGACAGCAGGTGGAATCGATAATGAACCAGGAAGGAGTAGATATACTCCTCACTGTTCGTGATGATGGTTCTTCAGATGACACAGTTAACTTGCTGCGAGAGTTGTCTCGTAAATATGGTAATCGGATCAAGGTTTATTCGGGAGGTAACATAGGATACAAGAGAAGCTTCATGAAACTCCTTGAACATGCCTCAGAAGCTGACTTCTACGCCTTCTCAGATCAGGATGATGTGTGGTTTGAACAGAAGACCAAAATGGCGATAAAGCTTATTGAAGATAGGTCCAGTAAGGATGATATCTGTTTATACGCATCAGGGGATATTATCACGGATGAGAATCTGAATATTATCGGAAAACACGAAGTATCGGATATGCCTGTGAATATACAGAGCTTTTTCTCAAGAGCGAGACTAGCGGGATGTACTTATGTTTTTACAGCGCCTTGCATGGAGCTAGCTAAAAGATTCACCGGTATCAAATATATGAAGAGAGAAGTTCCAGATCATGATTTTGTTCTAGGTAGTATAGCTCTTGGCTGTGGCAAGATGATTCTGGATGATAATGCATATATATATCACAGACGCACAAATGTAAGTGCTACAAGTGGTGGAAATGGAATAATGCAGCGTATCAAGGTTGAGGCGGATCTTGTGTTCGGAAGACGTGGTGTGCAAAGCAGGATGGCTGCTGAGCTTCTAGATAGATGCGAGGAAGATTTGAATGAGGATGCAAGAGAGTTCCTTAGAGAAGTGGCTGATTATAAGATTGCTAAGAAGGGAAAACTGAAGCTGCTAAATAACAAGATGATGAAGTCGGGTGTTCCAATAGGTGATATAGAAACTAAGGTCAAGATAATTATCGGTAATTATTAGTAGAACACGGGGGTTCTATGAAGCTGAAAATAGGTGCAGGTATAGTTACATTTAATCCTGATATAGATAAACTGAAAAGCACACTTATGCTGCTTAGCCCTCAGGTGGACTGCATATATATAGCAGATAATGCCTCTGAAAATATATCGGATATATCGAATATGATAGAGGCGTTAAAATGTGATGGCTGCGAAGCTCGGCTTATGCCGGGAGAGACGAATACCGGTGTAGCGGGTGGCCTTAATAGAATAATGAAGGCGGCTATAGAGGATGGCAAGAAATGGGTGCTGACACTGGATCAGGATTCACAGCCGGAAAGGGATTTGGTTAAGAAGCTTAGTCGAGCTACAAAGTTTGATAAGCTGGGAATCATTTGTCCCAGGATAAAGGATATTAATTCCGGTCGTATACTTGTGAACTTTGGCGAAGATACTTCAAAGAATGATAAAAAGTATCAGACTCTTCATTCGTGTATTACAGCAGGAAGTATGATAAATCTTGAGGCGTGGAATGAGGTCGGTGGATATGATGAATATCTTTTTATGGACTACGTTGATTTTGATTACTCTATTAGACTTAGGAAGTCGGGATACAGAATACTTCAGTGTAACCAGGTAATCATGGAGCACGAGGTGGGTAATACTGAGGTACATAGATTCCTATTTAAGAAGGTTGGAGTGATGAATCACTCGGCTATGAGGAAGTATTATATAACTCGTAACAGGATATATTGTTCGTATAAATATTACAGAAGATTTGGATTTAGAAATATAGTTGGAATAATTAAAACAATTGTTCTCATCCTTTGCTATGAGGAAGACAAGAAGCATAAGGTCAGTTCTGTTATGCAGGGCGTGAAGGACGGTATAAGAGATTCCAAACAGTTTAGAGGTCGTGATAAATAATGGCTGATAAGAAGAAAGTCTTAATGCTTGCAACGACGGCAGCAATGTCGGCGCAATTTAATATTAATAACATTCTTATCCTGGAAGAACTGGGCTATGAGGTTCATGTTGCCGGAAACTTTAGGAAGGGTAATCCTATTCCGGACAAGGCCATTAGAGATTTCTATAAGTGGGTTAAGGAGCACGGTGGAAAATGCTTCCAGATACCTTCGACCAGGAAGGTGTATGACATTATAAACAATTACGTTGCTCTGAAGAAGATAATAAAGCTTATTAAGACAGAAAAGTATTCCTTTATTCATTGCCACACGCCTATAGGCTCAGTCATTGGACGACTTGCAGCAAAGAAGACGGGGACGCCTATTATATATACTGCGCATGGACTGCATTTCTTCAAGGGCTCGCCACTTAGCAGCTGGATAGTTTTCTACCCGGTTGAGAAGTATCTGAGTAAGTTTACGGACGTAATGGTTCTTATAAATCATGAGGACTATAACCTCGTTAATAAGAAGTTCCATGCAAAGAGAGTGGTGATTGTGCCAGGTATCGGAATAGATACTAAGGAGATAGCTAGACATGCAGATTCCAGAACGAGAATCAGAGAAGAGCTTGGGCTGAAGGATGACGATTTCTTCCTACTGTCTGTAGGAGAACTGTCCGGTAGAAAGAATCACGAGACCATTATCAAGGCTATCCATCAGCTAGATAGAAGTGATATCAAGTACTTTATAGCCGGTAAGGGCATGGGCAAGGATAATGAAGAAGATGAACTGAGGAGACTGATTGTCGATTATGATCTGCAGGATAGGGTGCGACTTCTTGGATTCCGAGAGGATGTAAATGACCTATATGCAGCAGCGGATGCGGTGGCATTTCCATCTAGACGAGAAGGGCTTGGACTTGCAGGAATAGAAGCGATGGCGGCAGGACTTCCGATCATCACATCAAACATAAATGGAATAAATGAATATTCTGTAAATGGCGAGACGGGCTTCAGCTACGGACCAGAGGATGTTAATGGTTTTGCGGATGGAATAGAATACCTTGCGGATCATCCTGATTGGTGCGAGAACGTTGGAAGAAAGAATATCGTAAGAGCTGAAAAGTATGATTATCATTATGCGAACAGTATAATGAAGGAACTGTATGAAAGTATGTGATGTTTTGTTAGACATTAAGATAGAACTTTTGTGAGTGTGACTATATGGATTTAAAGAAGCTATTAAAAGTGAATATTATAAATATAGTTATTCTGGCGTTGATTGTTTTATTCTATTTGGTTTCCACCAGCATTTTTGGTGACTCGGCCAGTATGGGGATGTTCAATACAGTTAGAATAATAACAGTTGTTATGGGGCTTGCCTGGGCGGCATATGCCATTTACTCAAATGTAATAACTGTTAAGGAATCAGATGTGACAGATATAGCTAATGTTAAGAATCGACTTATTCATGCAGGTAATAAAAGGTTTTTTGTAAAGGAAAGAACCCATATGCTGAATATGCTGGACAGCCTGGAGAATCGTAGAAAGTATTTTATGGCGCTGGAAAGAGACAGCAAGCTGAGAGAATTATTTCTGATGACCAGAAGTCAGATGATAAGAAATGTCACAAATGTTTCTGAGTACATTGAAACCTTTGATTATATATCAGGAGTGGATTCCGGATATATTAAGGAAATAGGTGAGCAGTCCCAGGACTTACTCAATAGATTCAATAAGCTGGTAGAGTTGTCAGTAACATATGATGACACTACTCTTGATTATGACACCAGAGAAATCGATGATATGATAGAAGCTCTGGAAGAAATGAAAAAAACAGGAAAGGCGACATTAGAATCATGAAAAAAAGTAATTCAGTAGTAATTGTAGGTGTGGTATTTGCCGTAGTGATTGTTTTATTACTGGGTATATTTGCCATAATAAAATCCAATCCGGGTGGCGGAAGAACCAAGGAATCTATGCTAAAGCATATTAAGGTTACCGAGAAGGAGCCTGTTAAGGCATCCATATCCCTGGAGGATAATTCCCTATATGATGAGCTTCCTGAGATAACCAAATATCCGGAGGCGGTTAAGGGCAGCGGTCAGCTGGATGTTGAGATATTCACTTCCGGAGAAAAAGCTGGAGACGGCAATGACAGCTGGCTGATAGATGTGGCAAAGAAGTTTAATGCCGAGGGGAATGAGATAGGTGGTAAGTCAGTATCGATGACAGTACGTTCAGTACCATCAGGAACAGCTGCAGACTATATCATTTCTAATAAGTATCTCCCGGACATTTATACTCCAAGTAATACGCTATTTGGAGAATATGCCATGGTTAATGGTGGAAGACTGGAACTCTATGCAGACAGGATGGTTGGTAATACAGCCGGTATACTGGTTAAGAAGGGAGAATACTCTAAGTTTTCAGATGTAATAGCGGCGGTTCAAAATGGCCAGCTGAATATGGGATACACAAATCCACAGACCAGTGCCACAGGACTTAATCTGCTGGTTACTTTGATGCAGGACGGCGAGGAGAACTTCACCAGGTTTAATCAGAATATACCATATGTTGCATATACTACTCAGCAGATGAGAGACAGTGCTTCAAATGGAAAGCTGGACGCCATTCTTACAGAGTATCAGACATATATAAATGATGATAATTTAAAGAGTATATATGACTTTATACCTTTCGGCATAAGACATGATAATCCTGCTTATCTATGCGACAAGGACAGTAAAACACCTGAAGAGCTGGAAGCTATAGACATGGTTATGGATTATTGCCTAAGTGATGAGATGCAGAAAATAGCTACTAACAAGGGCTTTAATGCAAATGATGATTATAAGTCAGATCTTGTATTTACAGGTGCTCAGGTCTCAGAGGCTCTTAGCAGCTATAAGGTGAATAAGGATAATGGTAAGGATATAATCGCTGTTTTCGTTGCAGACTGCAGCGGAAGCATGTACGGAGATCCTATCATTCAGCTGAAGGAATCTCTGTCAAACGGTATGCAGTATATAAATGAGAATAACTATGTAGGACTTGTAAGCTATAGTGATGATGTGGCTATAGAAGTTCCTATCGCTCAGTTTGATATGAATCAGAAGGCTTACTTCCAGGGCGGAATCAATAGCCTTACTGCTAACGGTTCAACCGCCAGCTATGATGCAGTTGTGGTTGCTATGGATATGATCGAGAAGGAGAAGAAGAATCATCCGGATGCAAAGGCAATGATATTCCTCCTCAGTGATGGTTATCAGAATGTTGGATACGAGCTGGATACTATCAAGCCTGCACTTAAGGAATCTCAGATTCCTGTTTATACCATCAGCTACACCTCAGAAGCAGATACTGATGCCATGAGAGAACTCTCAGAAGTAAATGAAGCTGCAACCATTAATGCGGATAGCGAGGATATCGTATATAAGATAAAGAGTCTGTTTAATTCACAGATGTAAAGAGATATAGAAATAGTTTAAACCTCTCCTATTGGTCTATAGGAGAGGTTTAATAAACTTCGGAACCTTCTGGTTCACCCCAATCCAACTCTGATGAAAATTCGAGGGGACGTCCGGATTCTTCAACGCGTTCTTCTAAAGTCTTATGTGCTGGTTTTTCTTTAATTACAGTTTCGTCTATTTCTTTTTTATCTTCCATGATATATTAGTTTTTTCCTTTGACAAAAGTTATAAAAAGTTATAAATTGAAATTAAAGTTATAAAGAGTTATAAAAAGTTATAAAAGTTATAAAAAGTTATAAAAAGTTATAAAAGAGGTGCGATATGTCAAATCCTTTCACTTTATCTTTTGGAAAAGAGCCGACAGAGTTCATTTCTAGGCTAACACAGACTAGTGCGATTGTCGATGATTTTATTTCAGAGGACCCTGTTAGTCAGGTTTATATGATTACCGGAGTTAGAGGCTCTGGTAAGACTGTCATGCTTACAAAGATAAAAAAGATTATTTCCGAATATGATGATTGGATTGTTGTGGAACTCAGTCCTGTAAAGGAGATGCTCAACACTTTAGTTGCTAAGCTTTACTCTGATCCAAGTTTGAATAAGTTATTTATCTCTGCGAAAATTGATATCTCAAAATTTGGCATTGGTGTATCATTTGAAAATGAAGCGCCTGCTTATGATATCGAAATTGCGCTTGCCAAGATGCTGGCGGAGCTAAAGAAAAAAGGTAAAAAGCTTCTTATTGCAGTAGATGAGACTGTAGTAAATGATTATGTTAGAGAGTTTGCCAGTATATATCAAATACTCATGAGAGAAGATTATCCTATATTCCTCATAATGACAGGGTTATTTGAAAATATTTATGACCTGCAAAATCAAGATGGACTTACTTTCCTCTTTAGGGCTCCGAAGGTTTTGATGGCGCCACTTAGTATTGGCGCGATTTCAAAAGCATATGAAAGAATCTTCATATGCGGAATGGAGAGGTCGAAAGAGTTGGCTGATCTAACGCTTGGATATCCATATGCATTTCAGGTGTTAGGTTATCTATATTGGAATCAAAAAGATAATCCAGATATGCAGGATGTAATTAAGCAATATGATCAATATCTTGAAGAATATGTTTATGAAAAGATATGGAGTGAGCTTTCTTCTAAGGATAAGGAAGTTGTTGGGGGGATGATAGAAGAATTAGAAAAAGCTGATTCGTCAGTGGTAAAGAATTCCGATTTAAGAGAACGACTGGGACTTACATCTGGGGAGATGTCAGTGTACCGTGATCGATTAGCGAAAAAAGGAATAATCGATACGTCGAGCTATGGATATATGTCATTTAAACTTCCGCGTTTTAAAGAAATAGCAGCGTATTGGATTTGAAGGTAAAGGTAAAAAGGGTTGAAAGGAATTATGATTAAAGAGGGAAAACAATTTATTATAAAAAGAGGGCTTATTTCGGCTTTACTCATCGTTGCAATGCTGCTTAGCCTAACTGCCTGTATGCCTAAGTGGTACACGGATGAGGACATAGCTAAGTTCGAAAAAGAGGGTAAGGCTGAAGTAACTAGATGGCTGGAGAAGAATATCCCAGACGCGAGGCTTGATAAAGGTTCTATACGTATTTCTTATGATTCATTTGGTCTTGATGATATTGTCTATGGTAAGTATGAACTGGATGGAGAGGTTAAGAACTTCATGTTTGTTCGCGGAAGCGAAGACATGTATACAGACGAAATGTACCATACCGCATCCGAGGCGGTTGCTGAGATGTACGCAGAAGGGTTTGGTCTGAAAAATTATAAAATTAAAGATTCAGAGGATTCTTATGATGTTACGTTTTACGTAGAATATAAGAAGTATGCAGATAAAAAAGGTGATGGTAATTTCGAGGTATCAGACGAGGATAGCTTTTTTAAATATTTACCATACGATTTAACTGAAGATGATTTAGAGGATTTTTTAGAGACGGAAAGTAAAAGGTGTGGCAGGTTTCATGGTTCAGGCTGTAAGTATATTCTTGATACAGATAAAATCACAGTACAAAAGTCCGCTTTAAAATATTTGAGGGACCATCCATTCTTTGATAGTTTTGAAATCTATAATAGGAAGATGGACGAAATGATAATGCTTAAAGTGGAAACTAATAAAGAAAATGATGCGCCAGATACAATAGAGGTTTGGTATTACTATAAGAAAACGTCAACTGCGACAGCAAGTGATGGAGAACCAATATCTTACTTAGAACGAGATTATAGTAAAACTAAAGTATATGATTTCAATACACTTACTTTGAAACCCGAGTAAATAAATATAGCACTGTCCATGTTTTAGTGTTAAAATATGGGCGGTGCTTTTATTATGAATAATATGAAAAGAGGAAAATGTTATGAGTCACGATAAGTATGAGAGTCCTTTATCACAAAGATATGCAAGTAAGGAGATGCAGTATATCTTCTCTCCAGACAAGAAGTTCAAGACTTGGAGAAAGCTCTGGATAGCACTTGCAGAAACTGAGATGGAGCTGAATCTTCTTGGAGAAGATGGTCAGCCTCGTATCAACCAGGAAATGATAGATGAACTGAAGGCAAATGCTGAAAATATAGATTATGATATGGCAAAGGAAGAAGAGGCTAAGGTTCGTCACGACGTTATGGCACATGTACATACATACGGTGCTTCATGTCCTAAGGCTGCAGGTATTATCCACCTTGGAGCAACAAGCTGCTACGTTGGTGATAATACAGATGTTATCATCATGACAGAGGGCTTAAAGCTTGTTCGTAAAAAGCTTCTTAATGTTCTTAATGAACTGTCAAAGTTTGCTATGCAGTATAAGGATCTTCCTACTATTGCATTTACTCACTTCCAGCCTGCACAGCCAACTACAGTTGGTAAGAGAGCGACTCTTTGGATGAATGAATTCTTTATGGATCTTCAGGACATCGACTATATGATATCTCAGCAGAAACTCCTTGGTTCAAAGGGTACTACAGGTACACAGGCTTCCTTCCTGGAGCTCTTCAATGGAGATCACGAGAAGGTTAAGAAGCTTGATAAGATGATAGCTGAGAAGATGGGCTTCGAGGATGTATATCCTGTATCAGGACAAACTTATTCCCGTAAGGTTGACTCACGTGTGTTAAATGTCCTCTCAGGAATCGCCCAGTCAGCTCATAAGTTCTCAAATGATATCCGTCTTCTTCAACATCTGAAGCAGATTGAGGAACCATTTGAAAAGAATCAGATCGGCTCATCAGCTATGGCATATAAGAGAAATCCTATGAGAAGTGAGAGAATCGCTTCGCTTGCTAACTACGTAATCTGCGATGCACTGAATCCTGCAATTGTTGCATCAACACAGTGGTTTGAGAGAACACTTG
>DFEN01000037.1 GCA_002368685.1 Lachnospiraceae bacterium UBA3801 | reverse complement strand
GTAGTGAAATGTCTGCTAATAGAGTCATGAGAAACATCTCAAGGTTCATTGAAGAGAAACTGGGGCTCAAGGTCAACATGACCAAGAGCAAAGTTGATAAACCACAAGGACTTAAATATCTTGGATTCGGATTTTACTTTGATTCAAGAGCACACCAGTTTAAGGCAAAACCACATGCGAAATCAGTAGCGAAGTTTAAGAAAAGAATGAAAGACCTTACTTGCCGCAGTTGGGGCGTCAGCAACAGCTATAAAGTGGAGAAACTTAATCAGCTCATCAGAGGATGGATTAACTACTTCAAGATAGGAAGTATGAAAACTATATGTAGGAAGATGGATAATCACATCCGATACAGACTTCGCATGTGCATTTGGAAAAACTGGAAAACTCCACAGAATCGTGAAAAGAATCTTGTAAAACTTGGAATTGACAGAGATACTGCAAGACGAGTTGCATACACAGGTCAAAGAATAGCCTATGTTTGCAACAAGGGAGCGGTGAATGTAGCAATAAACAACAAGAGACTGGCCTCATTTGGATTAGTCTCAATGTTAGATTACTACACCGAAAGGTGTGTTACTTGTTAAGTTGATTGAACCGCCGTGTACCGAACGGTACGCACGGTGGTGTGAGAGGTCGGAATTTCTCACTTATGAGAAATTCCTCCTACTCGATTATCATAGGAAACTGCTCTGCAGTTTCAAAATCACGAAGTGATTTTAAGCCTCGAAGAGGCAATGATATACCGAAGAAAAAATACGAAGTATTTTTCGAAGGAATACTTACAAGGAGGAACTATGGAGAAAAGATTTTTTACGTCAGAGTCAGTTACAGAAGGACATCCTGACAAAATATGTGACCAGATATCAGACGCGATACTGGATGAGCTTATTAAGCAGGATCCAAACAGTAGAGTGGCGTGTGAGACAACATGTACTACGGGTATGGTAATGGTAATGGGCGAGATAACTACAAATGCTTATGTAGATATCCAGAAGATCGTTAGAGAAACTGTTCGCGAGATTGGTTATACAAGAGCAAAGTATGGTTTCGACGCAGATACATGCGGAGTTATCACAGCGATTGATGAGCAGTCAGCGGATATCGCTATGGGAGTTGATAAGGCTCTCGAAGCTAAGGAAAATCAGATGAGCGATGAGGAAATAGAGGCGATAGGTGCTGGTGATCAGGGACTTATGTTTGGTTATGCTACAAATGAGACACCTGAACTTATGCCTTATCCTATATCACTTGCCCATAAGCTTGCGCTTAAACTTACAGAGGTTAGAAAGAATGGAACTCTTGATTATCTGAGACCTGATGGTAAGACACAGGTTACTATTGAGTACGATGAGAATGGTAAACCAGCTAGAATAGATGCGGTTGTTCTTTCGACTCAGCATAGTGATAGCGTAACACAGGAGCAGATTCATGCTGATATCAAGAAGTATGTATTTGATCCAGTGCTTCCGGCAGATATGATAGATGATGATACAAAGTACTTCATCAACCCAACAGGACGTTTTGTTATCGGTGGACCTCACGGAGATTCCGGTCTGACAGGACGTAAGATAATAGTAGATACTTATGGTGGATATGCACGTCACGGCGGCGGAGCATTCTCAGGTAAGGATCCTACAAAGGTTGACCGTTCTGCCTCATATGCTGCCAGATACGTAGCTAAGAATATCGTTGCAGCAGGACTTGCTGATAAATGCGAGATCCAACTGTCTTATGCTATCGGAGTTGCAAGACCTACTTCAATAATGGTAGATACATTTGGCACAGGCAAGATCTCAGATGAGAAGATCACTGAGATCGTTAGAGAGAACTTCGACCTCAGACCAGCCGGTATCATCAAGATGCTCGACCTGAGACGTCCTATCTACAAGCAGACTGCTGCTTATGGACATTTCGGTAGAACAGACATTGATGTACCTTGGGAGCACACAGATATGGCTGAGAAGCTCAGCGCATACCTATAAAAAAGTATTAAGAGCAGAAAATTATTGTTGAAGAAATACTCAAAAAAGTTTAAACTTACATAAGTGCTAACAAAAGAGGTAAATATAATGAAGAATATGCTAAATTTCAAGAACTTCTCAGCTGAGGAGCTCATGGAAATATTAGAGATAGCTCAGGACATGAAGAAGAATCCTGAGAAATATTCGCATTCGCTCGAGGGCAAGAAACTGTACTCTCTATTCGAGAAGACATCTACAAGAACCTTCTTGTCATTTGCGACAGGAATTACTGAGCTGGGTGGAAGCTATTTCAACCAGCTATGGGAGGATTCCAATTTCGTACTTGGCGAGCCAATATCTGAAATAAAGTATGTATGTAGAAATGTGGATATCATCATGGCGAGACTTGTTAAGAATGAGACAGTTGAGCTTTTCGGTGATAATGTTACAGTTCCATTTATAAATGGATGTGACAGCTCTTTCCATCCATGCCAGATACTGGCAGATGCACTTACTATCATTGAGAAGTTTGGTGATCTGAATATCAACTTCATGTATATAGGTGCTAAGAACAATGTATTCAACTCACTGGTTGAGTTCTTTGCAAAGATGGAGAAGGGTACTCTCTATGGTCTCACTCCTCTTGTTAATAATACAGCATGTGGTGATGATTTCTATGAGGCAGCAAAGGCTACTGGCCATTATGTTGAACTTGATCCAACAATGTCTATGGAAGAAGCGCATGAATATGCTAAGAAGATGAATGTTATCTATACTGATACATGGGTAGATATGGAATTCTTCAACAATCCTGCATATCAGCAGCAAAAGGAAGAAACACTTGCGAAGATGATGCCATATCAGATAAATGACGAATTCCTGGATGGCAGCGACGCTCTTGTATTCCATGATATGCCTATGCATGTAGGATATGAAATCTCCGAAAGCGTAGAGATGAAGCATCTGGAAACTATTCTTGATGAAGCGGAAAATAGACGCCACGCTGAGAAGGCAGTAATGTATTATTTATTAAAGAAATGCTAATCTATGAGACGTGTGATTCTCACACGTCTCTATTCATATACTTAGAGATTCTGAAAATGACATTCTATAGATGATTGTCATTCTGAGCGAAGCGAAGAATCTTACATAAGGAGAGGAGAATTGTAATGAAACATCTGATAGACCCAATGGACTTATCACTGGAGGAGCTGGATGACATTCTGGAGCTGGGTGAAAAGATGATAGAGAATCCTGAAAAGTACGCAGAGGCAGCGAAGGGTAAGAAGATAGCAACCCTGTTCTATGAGCCTTCTACCAGAACCAGACTGAGCTTCGAATCAGCCATGCTGGATCTTGGCGGAAATGTTATAGGCTTCTCATCGGCAACTGATTCTTCAGTATCCAAGGGCGAAAGCGTAGAGGATACTGTCAGAACAGTAGGCTGTTTTGCTGACGTAATAGCTATGAGACATCCTAATGAAGGTGCTCCTATGCTGGCATCTATGGCATCACCTGTTCCAATCATAAATGCAGGAGATGGTGGTCACAATCATCCGACACAGACCCTTACAGACCTTCTAACCATTAAGAAGGAGAAGGGACGTCTGGACAATATGGTTGTAGGAATGTGCGGCGACCTTAAGTTTGGACGTACGGTACACAGTCTTATAAAGGCGCTTTCAAGATATAAGGGAATCAAGTTCATACTTATATCTCCTAAGGAGCTGAGGGTTCCGGACTACATTATATCTGAGGTTATCGAGCCTGCCGGTCTGGAGTATGAAGAGGTTACATCTCTTGAGGAAAGCATTGGCCAGCTGGATATGCTCTATATGACCAGAGTTCAGAGGGAGAGATTCTTCAACGAAGCAGACTATGTACGACTGAAGGATACCTACATCTTAGATAAGAAGAAAATGCAGCTGGCTAAGGATGATATGATAATCCTTCATCCGCTTCCTAGGGTAAATGAAATATCACCATCTGTAGATGATGATCCTAGAGCCTGCTACTTCCGCCAGGTTAAATATGGCAAGTTTGTCAGAATGGCTTTGATCAGCCGTCTCATCGGACTGGATGTTTAAATGCATGACTAAGCAACTGACGGACGAGGTGTAATAAAATAACTCACGAAAGGATAAACTATGAAAATAGATAGTATACAGAATGGAATAGTGCTGGATCATATTACTGCTGGAAATGCCATGCGTCTCTACTACGACCTTGGCCTGGATAAGCTGGACTGCAGTGTGGCAATGATGCAGAATGTTAAGTCTCAGAAAATGGGCAAGAAGGATATTATCAAGGTTGATAAAGACGAATACGACATCAATCTGGATGTTATAGGATATATCGATCCGGGTGTAACCGTATGTATTATTAAGGACGGAGTAACGGTAGAGAAGAAGAAGGTTGCTCTACCTAAGAGGCTGGTAAATATTCAGAAGTGCAAGAATCCTAGATGCATAACAGCCATCGAACCTAACATCCCTCATATATTCAACCTGACAGACGAGAAGAACAGAATCTATAGATGCATTTATTGTGAAGATAGGGCTCGGTCATAGACGCTAGTCTATGACCGAGCCTCCACCGAAGGTGGATGCGTTCTGCGGAGCAGAACCAAGACTTTCGAAGAAAGGCTTGCATATATGCGAAGCATATATGGCACGAAATAGGGCTCGGTCATAAACGACAGTTTATGACCGAGGCTCCGTCGAAGACGGATGCGTTCTGCGGAGCAGAACCAAGGCTTTCGAAGAAAGGCTTGCATATATGCGAAGCATATATGGCACAAGATAGGGCTCGGTCCTAAAAGGTGTTTAGGTATTTAGTTATTTAGGAGTTACACATGATAAAAGCAAATAATCTTTCGATGATTTACGGGAAAGATTTCAAGGCGGTGGATGACCTGTCCTTTGAAATAAAGCCAGGCGAGATAGTTGGTTTCGCCGGCCCAAATGGAGCGGGTAAAACAACCGCAATCAAGATGCTTACAGGCATCCTTAAGCCTACCGAGGGTAGTGCAGTGATCAATGGACATGACATAGTTAAGGAGCCTATTCAGGCAAAGGAAAGCTTTGCGTATGTTGCGGATAATCCGGACATACTGCTTCAGCTGACTGGAATAGAATATATCAATTACATTGCCAATCTATACAAGGTTCCACTGGATGCGAGAGAGGACAGAATAAATGATCTCGCAGAAAGATTTGGAATAAAGGATTCTTTGGGCAGACCTATGAAAGAGTATTCCCATGGTATGCGCCAGAAGACTATGGTTATTGCGGCGCTCATCCACAATCCTCCAGCCTGGATACTGGATGAACCAATGACCGGACTGGATCCAACTGCTGCTTACGAACTTAAACAAATGATGAAGGAACATGCGGCAAAGGGGAATGCTGTACTTTTCTCTACTCATGTTCTTGAGGTTGCAGAGAAACTCTGTGACCGTATCATGATCATCAATCACGGAAAGAATCTGTATCAAGGAACTGTCGAGGATCTGCAGAAAATGCACCCTGGAATGGACCTTGAAGCTATATTCATCGAAATGGTTGGAAAAACTGTGGAAGAAGCTAAGCAGTAACGTTAATGTGGTGCCATTCTGAGTCTTGGGCAAAGAATCTTTTTGGAGGTATATATTGGATATAAGTGGTATTAAAACTCTGACCGGAATACTGTCGAAGAATTCTGAGATGCAGCTGCCGGAGAAGACAGGCTACAAGGTGCTGGCTCTTATTGCTGTGCTCGGAATCATGATCCCATGTACTGCTATTGTGGGATTCATTAGCTATGTTATGACAGAGGCCCTCATTGAAGTTGAAAATCCTGGCGGTGGTATGTTATTTGAAATGCAGATACTGTCCGCCTTTTCTATGATATTTGGAATACTGGTTATTTTCAGTATTCTCTTTTTCTCATCGGATAGAGAGCATTTTGTTACTCTTCCTATTCCTAGTCATCATCTCATGATGGCGAAGTTCACCTATGCTTATTTTGCAGAGAGTGTTATGGAATTCATGATACTCGTTGCAGTTTTTGTAGGATATTTCATCGCAGTCGGAAGAAATCTGGGACTGTCGGAAGCATTGAATCCGATTTCCATTATTTCTTCAATAGTAGGAGTTCTTCTTATTCCGCTCGTACCGATGATATACTGCGCTATTTTCAGTGTGATACTGATGGCAGTGTTAAGCGGAGTTAAAGATACGAAGATATTCTACAGAATATCGACAATATTTCTTATGTTATTTGCACTGCTATTCCTCCTTTCATTAAGAGGAATCGGCGATATAAATATGGAGAACTATGTGGAGTCACTTGGAAGTGGCAGCAACCTCTTCCTCAAGACGCTGAACATTATTTTCTTCCCGGTTCCATGGCTGTCAAATGCCATAAGCAAGGGAAGCATTCTGTGGCTCCTTCTATATCTCCTTGGAAATGTTGTACTGGTTGCAGTTCTGTATTTTGTAGGAAAGGCACTGTATCAGAGAGGCCTCTATACAGCAGCGTCACTTGGTTCGTCTAAGAAAGCAGAAATAAAGACGCGTGACATCAGCATGGATTCACAGTTTCGTGCAAGCTTTATGAAGGAACTGAGAGTAATACTCAGAACGAAGGCTTTCTCTGGAAACTGTGCATATATAAATGTTCTCTGGCCGGTGGGGGCATTTCTCCTATTCCATTTTAATAAGAATAAGGGCTTCATATCCGAATTTATCGCGATGTATGGAGAGGGTAAGGAGAGAGCGGAAATGATTCTGCTCATGGTAGTGCTGGGGATAGCATTTATCGCAACAGCGCTTAACTCCCTGGCGTCGACGGCGTTTACAAGAGAAGGACAACATCTTAGTCTGATCAAATATATACCTGTTCCTTATGAGACACAGGTTTATGCCAAGGCAACGCTTAGTCTGATTTTTACATTCCCAAGCCTTGTGCTGACAGATATCATCATTAGTTTATATATGGGAACGCCGGTTTATATGTGCATATACTTTATCCTTACGAGCCTGCTGGCGCATGTGATTTCGATTGTTATCGGAATGTGGATGGATAGCTCGGCACCTTATGTTGAATGGGATGATGAGTATAGCGCCCTCAGAGGAAATCTGAATACATTTTTCAACATGGCAGTAATGATGGTCCTTTCAATGGTTGTTATACTCTTAGGAGTTATCATATACGAGCTTATGAAGCTCCCTATTTTGGCATTTTATATAATCCTGTTTGTGATACTGACAGGCGTGATGATAAGGCTGGTTTATGTGGGAAAGAAGCGCATAATCGCCAATATCTCAGAAATGAGTTAACAAGATAATAGACGCCGTGTAACACTTTTGTAACATTTTGCTTTACAAATAGAAATTTTATGGTATAATATACGAGTTAAATTGCGTTATGTGAACTTTAACGCACTAAAATAAATGACGAGGATGACTATTCTATCATGGCAAGTAATGAAGAACAGTACGTCATACGAGGTGGTAAACGCCTCGAAGGCGAAGTTGTTATAGCTGGTGCTAAAAATGCAGCATTAGGTATTCTAGCAGCGGCAGTAATGACAGATGATAAGGTTACAATTGAAAATGTACCATATGTATCTGATACTCGTACATTGCTGAAGGCAATCGAGAATATCGGTGCATCGGTTGAATATTTAGATAAGCATACAGTAGTTATTTGCGGCAAGGGTATACGTGAAGGACAGCCTGTAGATGACGAATATATTCGAAGGATCAGAGCTTCCTATTATCTGATAGGTGCACTTCTGGGAAAACACAGATATGCAAATGTTGCTCTCCCTGGTGGTTGTGATATCGGGTCAAGACCTATCGACCTTCATATCAAGGGCTTTGAGAAGTTGGGTGCAAAGACTGAGATAGTTTCAGGTGGAAGCATCATCGCTCAGGCAGAGGAGCTTCATGGAGCTCATATATATCTTGATACTGTATCTGTTGGTGCGACTATCAACATAATGATGGCAGCAGCACTGAGCCCGGGCAAGACTACTATTGAAAATGCAGCTAAGGAACCACACATAGTTGATGTGGCAAACTTCCTTAATACCATGGGCGCTAATATCAAGGGCGCTGGTACTGATGTTATCAGAGTTCGTGGTGTGGATAAGCTTCATGGTGCAGAATATTCAATCATACCTGATCAGATAGAAGCAGGAACCTTTATGGCTATGACAGTGGCTACAAGGGGAAATGTACTTATAAAGAATGTTATCCCTAAGCATTTGGAGGCTATCTCTTCAAAGCTTGTGGAAATGGGAGCACATGTAATTGAGTATGATGATTCTGTCAGAGTAATGGCTGACGGGATACTGAAGTCAACTCATATCAAGACTCTTCCATATCCGGGATTCCCTACTGATATGCAGGCTCAGATGGCAGCGATACTTGCTCTTGCAGATGGAACAAGTATTGTAACAGAGAGCATCTTCGAGAACAGATTCAGATATGTTGCTGAACTGGCTCGAATGGGAGCAAAGATCAGAGTTGAGGGTAACTCAGCTATAATAACAGGAATTAAGAAGTATAATGGTGCAACACTTAAGGCATCCGACCTGAGAGCGGGAGCGGCTCTTGTAATAGCGGCTCTTTCAGCAAACGGTGTAAGCACTATACAGGATATTCAGTATATCAAGAGAGGCTATGAGGATTTCGATGAAAAGGTTTCATCTCTTGGTGGAATGATGAAATTGGCAAAAACTGAACAAGAAGTAACGCGCAGCAAGCTGGAAATGGCCAGCAACCTGTAACTAGTGAGTAAAATAAAAGACAGTATAGGTGTACTGTCTTTTGTTAATTTACTGAAATGTGAAGAGGCTGCAAAATATGAGTGAGCAGTGGAAAGAGGATAAAATGCCTGAAGAGGTTGACAATATAATTGAAAAGGGCAAAAAGAAATCTCCTAAAACTGCGACCGCTCTGGCAATAGAGTTTTTTATTAAGGTTGCCGCAACAGTTCTTATAGTATTTCTGCTTTGTACCTTTGTCATAGGTATACATGTCAATCATAGCAATTCTAACTACCCAATGTTAAAAGATGGTGATTTTTGTGTTACTTTTAGGCATGCAAGGGTTTATATTGGAGACGAAATAGTTTATAATAATGACAGAAAATTGATATTTGGAAGAATCGCTGCTATGCCGGGAGATGTAATAGATATAGATGGCGAATCCCTAGTGGTTAATGGCAAAGGTGTTTACGAAAATGCAGTTTATCCAACAACGGCTGAAGGTGCGAAGATCACCTTCCCATACACCGTTCCAGAGGATAGCGTATTCGTGCTGAATGATTATAGATCAGATATAAATGATAGTCGGACCTATGGTGCTATCAGTAAATCTGATATAGAGGGAAAGGTTGTATTTATTCTCAGGCGAAGGGGAATCTGAATTTTCTGGTTCAGTATGGAGGACTAATGAATAGAGTATTTGAACTAAGTAAAAAGATATTAAAAGGTGTACTTGCTGGAACTGTATTGGCAGGTCTTCTTTTGGATGCATATATACCTGTTAATGCTTCCTCATATGATCCCCTCAATCTTCGGGAAACTGTGACCTTTGATAAGTATCTGGTTGTTAGGAAAGGAACCGAGGTGCCGGATATCAGTTCATCTTTTGAAATAAAACCTATATTTGAGATGATTCCTGCGGAATCAGGCAAGATGGAGGTTATGCCAGGACCGGCAGGAGCAGTGCTTAAGGTTAATGGGGCTTCGGATTCTAATAATCCTAATAAAGCTACTGTCAGCTTTTCATCTACAGATACTCTTAATGATGAGAACGCAAAAGGTGACAGAACTATCAGTTTTCTTACAACTGATCAAGATGATGAACAGTTTGCAGAAAAAAATATTTCAATAGATTTGAGTGGTGTCAGCTTTACTGCACCTGGAGTATATAGGTGGGTCATTACAGAAACCTCGCAATATACACCCGGTGTAATCCCAGATTCGAATGCCACAAGGATACTAGATGTGTATATTCAGGATATAGGTGCTGAAGGTGATGCAAATGGGGAACTTGCCATGGGAGGCTATGCTTTCTACGTAGGTGATGAAGATGCTGCCGCCATTGCAGTAAGTGGTTCCGGCTCTTCAAATATTTCGGTATCAGGCAAAAGTACAGGCTTTACTAATACTTATGCAGTTCAAAGTCTTACATTTGGTAAAGAGGTAACCGGTAATCAGGGTTCAATAGATAAGTATTTCAAAATAACTGTTACAGCTGCTGCTGGAACGTTAGACGAAAACAGTTCTTACGCAGTGGATATTTCCCGAGCTGAACGTGAGCCTTCAGCCAGTCCTGCAACTAATGATGAATATACAGATGAAATAATGAAAACAGCAAATGATGTAGATAGTATTACCGCACAGCAACTCATCGATGGTAAGGATTTCTATCTCAGGGATGGACAGTATATTACTATAAAGGATATACCTGCAGGGGTGCAGTATACCATTACTGAAGAAGCGGAAGAATATGATCAGAAGGAAGGAATTGCGCAGAGTGATTCTTCACTGGACTATGATGGAGATGGCGCAAATGATGCCTTAGAGGGAGATCTGACAGGTACTATCAAAACCACTGATATATATACTGGTTTTACCAATACCAGAAAGGGTATTATTCCAACAGGAATAATTATATCAGTAGCACCTTGGATAGGTGCAGGGGTCTTTCTAGTGGTTGGAATAGTTTTCTTCTCAGTTCGTTCGAGAAAAAAATATAGAGATATGTAAAAGCGTCAGGGATAGTAGCATGGATTTTAGAAAATTCTGGATAAAAATGAATATCCTGTATGAAAAGTTTATGCTCCTTTGTTTCGTCCTGGCCCTGCTCATTGTACTATATGCACTCTATGACAGCTGGTACATTTATCATAAAGCAAATGACAAGAGTTATCTGGATTATAAACCCTCACCTGGTGGAGATGTTGCAGACGATGCTCCTATAACAGATGAAATGGTAGCCTGGATAACTATTGATGATACAAGTATAGATTATCCTGTAATGCAGGGGGAGAATAATACAAAGTTTTTGAATGTTGATCCATATGGTGAGTACTCTCTTTCGGGTAGTATATTTCTGGATAGCAGAAATGCTTCGGATTTTAGTGATAAGTACTCCATTCTGTATGGTCATCACATGGAATATGGAACAATGTTTGGGGCGTTGGACGAGTATTTAGATGACTCCTATCTAAGGGCTCATTCAGAAGGAACTCTCCTTGTGGGGAGAAAGAATGTTCAGAGCTACAGGATCAGAGCTTTTGCAAGTGCTGAGGTAGATGCCTATAGTGATGATGAATTCTTTGAAGTAGACCCTAAGGGCATTGATGAAATGATTAAAACTAAGGCGATGGTATATGACCAGAGCATAGAGCCTTCGGGCAAGATATTGGCACTTTCAACATGTGTAGAAGCTGCTTCAGACAGCAGGCTGATAGTATTCTTCTATATAATCGATTAAGTATTTATCGACTAGGTTTTATAGTCGAATGAATGGAGACCTGGGGTTTTAAAATGAATCAGATGTTTTCACACAATAGAATATTTAAAAGTAAAAGGATATTATCAGTTATTATCACTGCATTAATGATGGTTTTTGTAGCTGTATTCGCGCAGGGGGCTGCAGGCATCAGGGCGGCAGGTCTATATAATGTTGCCGAAGTTGTGATTCCGATAAGCTGTGTAATAAAGGGAGATATAACCAGCAAAGATTATGTTATAAAGGTAGAGGCTGTTTCTGATGACATTCCTCAGCCTGATGCTGAACTTGTATCCATAGATGGTTCTGGAAAGGGAAGCTTTTCTATAGAGGTAAATGAGCCTGGGACCTACGATTATACTATTTATCAGGAAGCAGGAGATAGTGACCTGATAACTTATGACTCTGTTAGATACGTGGCTCATGTTTTCGTTACTACTGATGGTAGCAATGAGCTTGCTTATTCTATAGTTGTCAACTACGAAGGTTTAGACAATAAGCCTGAAGAGGTATTATTTGAAAATACCATAGTCGAACAAACCAGCGAACAGACGACGGAAAGTACAACAGAGGCGACGACGCAGCAGGAGATAACCACCGAGGCTACTACAGAGAACATATCAAATGAAACTCCTGAAACCACTGTCAAAAGTGGTGCTAAAAGCATGTCAGATAAGAAATCATTAAAAACAGGAGATAATATAAAGCTGGGTATAATATTTCTTGTGGCTGTTGGCGCATTTCTATGTATAGTTGTCCTGCTCTTGGTTAAAAAGTTCAGGAATAAAGATGAGTAACCGATAGAGATATATTCAGAAAGAAGTTATAAAATATGCGAAACTCTGGAAAAGTAAAACATAATAAAATGAAAGGCATGATAAGCTTGATTCTGGTGCTGCTGATGGTTCTAACTATGGTTGTACCAGGGAATTTTGGCGTGTTTGCTGATGGTATTTCGACAGAGACAGCTACTTCAAGTGATGCCGGGTCTACAGACAATAGTGAAGCGGGTAGTTTTCATAGCACTGATCCTGAGGTTCGTAAAATCTTGAAGGTATATCCAGATGAAAATGATAGAAAAACTGTCATCAAGCTGGACGGTATTATGCCTGAATCAGCTGTAGCAACAGTTGTTGATATTACTGATATTCCAGAGGAGGCAACTCTGAGTGATGCATACGAAGACTCTCTAAATGCCATGGATGAAAAGGAAGCAGAGCTCAGTGGAGAAAGAGTAGCGGCTTATGACATCACTATCACAGATGGCGATGACGAGCAGTATCAGCCAAGCGAAGAAAAACCTATTCAGGTTCAGATAGAAGACTCACGTATAAGTGAAGGCGAGAATGTCCGTTTGCTTCACATTCCTGATGAGGGAGAAGTGGAAGAAATAACAGAGTTTGAGCTTAGTGATGGAAAGATAATTTTTGAAGCCAAGGCATTCTCTGTTTACGAAATAGTTGAGGTTGATGCAGGCGAGACAGAACCGGATCCATCAACTGAGGACCCATGTGGTCTGGATGGTGCTACATTTGGATTGGTTATACCAATGGCAGGAACTAAAGCTGCAGCCATGATGTCTGTAAATGGTAGCAATCAAAACAGACGCAAAGCTCAGGAAACTAAAGTTGAGTATAATATGCTGGTAGATGACAATGTCATTATTGCCAAGGATAGTAATAATAATAGTATCAATATCACCATGTGGACATTTGAAATGGTTCCTAATACTGGAAGCTATTATATTACTGCTATGGATGGGACTGCTAAGAAATACTTGTCCATAAATGGAAGTAATGTAACTATGAAAGATACGCCTGACACAACATGTGAGTTGACTGTAACTAAAGGTACAGATTCACAAAAGGGAATGGTTAGAATAAAGAATGGATCTGGATACTACCTGCACCTGGATTCAGGTAGTGTGAATAACGGCTTTGGAGCGGCAAAAAATCCTGCGGCTGCTAATTCATGGTTTAATCTGGTAAAAGAATCAGAGCTAACAGATAACGATGCAAAAAAGTATTCTGCTCACAAGATAAGCGTTTCAGATACTGTGAATATGCATAATGGACAGAAAGTTATAATGTATACCCGTATCTGGGATGAAACCAAGAAAAAGTATAATTTCTTCATAGTAAACCCTATGGGCAAGCTGGTAAGCGCATACGAAGATGGAAATCTCCTCTGGTGGAATGGTTTAAATATCAATAACCTTCTGTGGGAATTCACTGAGTATTACCATGAAGAAAGCGGTAATCCAAACTATTATTATGAGCTTCAGAATGTTTATTCTAAGAATTATATAGCGCCTCAGTTTAAGGATAAACAGGCGTTTTCAGACAATATCATAGGAATCAATTTAAATGGTAGAAGAGATGGCGATTATGCTTCTACTATACTGGCCTGGGATGATACATACTATCAATATGCAGGTCTGAGAATAGAAAAGATTGATGGTGAAAATAAGCTCGTGTCCTGCACTAAGGCGGAAGCACAGGAGTTTTATTTTGCTGTCCTGGAAGAGGATTATACTACTGATAGGCTGACCACAGTTGATACCATAGATAATAACGAATATGGTATCAGTATGAAGATGTATAATTTTAACGATGTATCGGGTGATAGATCTACGAAGATGCAGGATATTTTAAAGACTAATTATAATTCTAAAGGTTCTACTTTGGATATACTTAAACCATGGCTTGAAGATGACGGCCAGGATAAAGGGTATCCTATGTCAAATAAAAGTTCAAAATCACTTCATGAGTTATATACAAGTGCATCTCCTGTAAATCATTTGTTTCTCCAGAATACATATAATGAAAGTGGGTATTTTCAATACAATAGTATTGAAAACTTTGCGTCACTTGATACAAATACTGGGAATTTCACTGTTTATGATCAGGTTGGAACCATAGATGGAAGTACGGGTGCTAGCAGAAAACATGGTCAATTTATGCCTTACAATACTATAAAGGCAGGAGAAATCAGTAGCTTAAAGGAGACTACTACCGATGAGCTGGGACAAACTATGGATGATAGTGATCCACGCAAGGGGAAGACTCTATATAAAATTCATGAAAATGCTGATTACTTCTTTGTAATGGAACTGGATGCCAGGTTTACTCAGACTGTGGATGGTACGGATGCCTGGGGGCATGATATGATCTTTGAGTTTACCGGTGATGATGACTTCTGGCTATATGTTGATGGTTTCCTTGTTATAGACCTTGGGGGTATTCATGGGGCATGGCCCGGCTCAGTAAATTTCCGTACTGGCGAAGTCAAAATGGTTAATGATAATGGTCAAGCTGTCAATACCACAATTTATGACTTATATAAAAAGGCATATAA
This sequence comes from Lachnospiraceae bacterium UBA3801, assembly GCA_002368685.1. Lineage (GTDB taxonomy): Bacteria > Bacillota > Clostridia > Lachnospirales > Lachnospiraceae > Eubacterium_Q. Next base: position 1,015 of record DFEN01000037.1, on the reverse strand, counting down.
AGAAAAGAATAGTATAACTGATGATAATGACCCTGGTCTTACAGAGTTCCTTCAGAAAACCTTTGTTGAAAAAAACCGCAACAAGGTATTTAAGAATTACAGCCCTCATACTATGAAGGTTTTCTATATGGAAAGAGGTGCAGGATCGTCCAACCTTCGAATGAAGTTTAACCTTAGTTCTGTTAAACCAGGTGAAGTTAAGCTAACCAAGGAGGTTTCTGGTTCTGATGATCTGGATTACAGACTGGTTCAGTATCCTTTCCAGATATTTTATAAATTATCTGCAGAAGGTGAATATCAAACACTTAGTAATACCGATGAGGATGTTCATGTTTATTATCCGAAATCTACGACAAGTGGTTCGGGTTCTGCATCAAGTGGATCGACCACTAGCTATGAAACCCCTGAATATGTAGCCAGTTATAGTCCTCCAAATTCTAGTGACGTATATAAGGATGTATTTTTCTTAAATGCAAGTGACAGTGTTTATATTAAGTTCCCTGATAATACTATTGATTATTATATCAAGGAATGTGGTGTACATAGTCAGGTTTATGACAGAGTTAAATGTAATGAAGATGTACTTAGTCCTTTAACGACAGCAACAAGTGATAGCTACAGGCATGATTTTGCATCCACTCCAGCAACTGTTGATGAAAGGCCAACAGTTGTTTTCAATAATCAAGTAAGTGATAGTGCTCTTAGAAGTATCTTTATAAATAAGCGACTTATCCAGTATGAGACAGAAGATAAGAATAATGAAATAGAGATAAATGCAGAACAAGATCCTACTGAATTCAGCTTCCGACTGTATCTTGACAGCGAGAATGCAACTGGCGATCTTGAGCCGGCAAATATGCATAAATACTATTTGAAGGGACCAAATGGTGAGTATTATAAACGAGATGCTGCTAATGCTTCGTTTGTAACTACCGGTAAAACCGAGTTAAGTGCAATTACTGATCCTAATGAATTGTGGCTTGCTACCTTCTACACGTCTCCTTATGGCGCTATC
>DFEN01000056.1 GCA_002368685.1 Lachnospiraceae bacterium UBA3801 | reverse complement strand
CCAACACCAGGTATATCCTCCATCAGAATATGGCCACCTGCGATGATTGCAGCGAGCACCTTGCGTACCACGGATTCCTTTCCCTTTATTACACTATTAACGCTGTCCTGAACAGCCTGAATCTTTTTAACGTCGCTCATTTTTGCACCTTTCTATCTCTGTTTTTTCTATCTTTTTATTACCAGTCGCAATTTTTAAATGTCAGTCCGTTTAATATTGTAACATCAAAATGTGAATAAATCTTTAACAAATATTTAAAGTGACAAAATATAGAATATAGTTCACGATTAATATATAATATAAAATGATTTCGCGCGCATTAACATTAATCAATTTCAAGGGATAAATCAAGGAGGTCGACATGCCACCTATTACAAATGATTGGGCGGATGCCCTGAAGGAAGAATATAAAAAGGATTATTACAAGAAGCTTTTTGAGTTTGTGGGACTGGAATATGCCACAAAGACTGTCTATCCGCCTGGAGATGACATTTTCAATGCCTTTCATCTGACTCCGCTTTCGAAGGTGAAGGTCGTTATCATCGGACAGGACCCATATCACGAGCCTAATCAGGCGCATGGTCTATCATTTTCAGTAAAGCCCGGTGTGGACATTCCGCCGTCACTTCAGAATATTTATAAGGAGCTGCAGGAGGACTGCGGCTGCTACATCCCGAATAACGGCTATCTCACAAAGTGGGCCGAGCAAGGAGTACTTCTACTAAATGCCGTACTCACGGTCCGCGCCCATCAGGCTGCCTCCCACCAGAATAAAGGATGGGAGCAGTTTACGGATGCAGCGATCAGCGCACTAAACGATGTTCAACGACCACTTGTATTTATGCTGTGGGGAAGCTTCGCCCGCAGCAAGAAAACTATGCTGGATAATCCTCAGCATCTCATCTTAGAAGCACCGCACCCTTCACCCCTCTCTGCTTATAGAGGCTTCTTCGGATGCAAACATTTCAGTAAAGCAAATAAGTTCCTGACCGAGCACGGCCAGGAACCTATTGATTGGCAAATTGAAAATATATAAATATATGTAAGGTGTGCAAATAGGGACGGTTCTCTTTTGCACACCTCATTTACATATTATTTTGCATTTACTTTCTCAAATTCCTTAACAATCTCTTCGTCTGGAGCTGGAGTTACAAGGCTCACAACTACGATGAAGATGATAGCTACGAGGAATGCAGGAGCGAGCTCGTACAGATCCCAAGCGCCACCCATTGGGCGAACCGCATATTTCCATATGAATACCATGATTCCACCAGAAAGCATTCCGGCGATTGCTCCGAACTTGTTCGTTCTCTTCCAGAACAAGGACATGATCATTGCAGGACCAAATACGGCACCGAAACCTGCCCATGCGAAGGATACGATATTAAATACTGAACTGGATGGATCCCAGGCGATTACTACTCCAAGAACCGCAACTACAACAAGTGTTATTCTTGCTGTAAGCATAGCTGCTGTCTCGCTAAGCTTGATCTTGAATACATCCTGAACGATATTTTCTGAAACAGCTGAAGATGCAGCGATAAGCTGTGAGTCAGCCGTTGACATTGTTGAAGCAAGTATACCGGCAATGATGAGACCGGCTATAAGTGCATAACCAAATCCATTTCTGGATATGTAATCTGCCAGCACTACTATAAGCTTCTCAGCCTCTGATGTAGCTGTATAATCTGCTGTGTCCATGAGGAGCTTAAGTGAACCACTCTCTGTCATAGCACGTCCTACAACTCCGAGGAATGTCGCAACTCCAAGTGAGATAACAACCCAAACAGATGCAACTCTTCTTGAAAGCTTTAACTTATTAGGATCTTCTATTGCCATGAATCTCAGAAGAATGTGTGGCATACCAAAATAACCAAGTCCCCAACAGAACATTGTGATCTTATTGAACAGTCCATAAGGAGCACTTTCATTTACATACTGAGCTACATCACCTGCAGCAGCATTTACATGTGTTGTGCTCATTCCGAGATAACCCTTGAGAGCATTTGCATTTTCTATAACAGCTCCCATACCCCCGGCGTTATGAACACCGTAGACAAGAACGATAAGAAGCGCGATACTCATTACAATTGACTGAATGAAGTCAGTGTTTGATGCAGCAAGGAATCCACCTGTTGTTGTATATCCAACGATGACGATAGCTGAAACTATCATGGCAAGCTGGTAATTAACTCCGAACAGCTGTGAGAACAGCTTACCACAAGCCGAAAAACCTGAAGCTGTGTAAGGCACGAAAAATACAATGATTGCAATGGCACCGATGAGAAGAGTTATATTGTACTTATCCTTAAATCTCTTCTTGAAATATTCAGGCAGTGTAATAGCTTCGAGCTCTGCTGTATATTTTCTAAGTCTCTTAGCTGTAAAAAGCCAGTTAAGATATGTTCCAACGGCAAGTCCGATGGCAGTCCAGCCTGCATCAGCGATTCCTGAGAAATAAGCCAGTCCCGGAACGCCCATCAGAAGATAAGAACTCATATCTGATGCCTCGGCACTCATGGCTGTTACAAAAGGTCCCAGCTTACGTCCGCCCAGATAGAAATCTCCGACATCCTTTGTTTTTCTGGATGCTAGGAAACCAACTATCAGCATACCTACCAGATAGACTACTATTGAGACAATGATACCGATCTGCGAAATAGTCATTTGATCATCCTCCACTTAATACTTAAAATATAAAATTCCGCCCAGTTTCAGTGCTTTACAGCACTGAATCAAAGCAGAATTTAGTTTATCATAAGTTTTTATATATTACAAGGTTGTTGAATCCTTCATCTTGCCAGTCGTCGCGAAAACTATCGATCCCAGCAGGAATGGAACAACCATTGTGTAGAAGCGGTAAAGTATTGCAACCGCCGCTGATGTGTTACCAAAGAGTGGTGTGAAAATAAGAGCTATCACGAACTCAAGAGTTCCCGCACCCGCCGGAGCAACCATAACTGTTCCTATCATATTTACGGTAGCCATAAGAGCGACACACATAAGTGGCGAAGCGTCATTTGTCGCGCACACTACGGTTGCAGCAATCGAATACCACAGGGTCATCTTCAGCATCTTAAGAAGTGTCACTCTGAGGCATAGCGTCTTATGCTTCCAGAAGTAAAGTCCTGCCTCGTTAAATGTACTAATCTGTTCTACCAGTTCTTCCAGCTTATCCTTATATTTTGCAAGGAGCTTCTTCTCGAAAAACCGGACTATCTTAATAAGTAGTCCCGCGAACCTCGTCGATGCCGAAAGCGTTAGCAGGACTCCAACAATGGTAAAGGAAATAACAGAACCCAGCACTCCGAACTTCGCATATTTTATGACCGTTGGCACGCCTGCGATATAGAGGTAAATAAAGCTGATAATTCCCAGGATAGTTATTCCGAGCTTCTGATATGCATACTGTACCAGCGTGATTCCCGAGGAACGCCCCGGCTCTATACCATGCTTTGCGATATAATAAACCTCAGCAATTCCGCTGAGTGAGCCCAGAGATATCAGCTTGTAAAAAGCGCAGTATAGACCACATTTAAATGCCTCAAACCAGGTCATCTGCCTCTTCTCATACATAGTCATATCATGTATAATTCTGCCCTCCACCACGAAATGCAGAAGCGTCGCAGCAAGGCATAGGAGAGAAACCCAGAAGGGATGATGTCTCATCTCATTTATCGCGTCGTGAATTTCCTCCTTCTTCCAGAAATATACAAGAACAAGGACCACCAGAATAATACTCCACTTGATGATATTTCCTATTATGTTTTTTCTGTCTTTATTTTCCATAGCACCGTCGCATCGAAAGCGCCCCACCCATCAGCGATAACACTAACAGACGAGGCGCCACATCAAAAGTTCACAAAAGTTGTCACAGGAACCGTCCCCACTGGTCCTATTTATAGTCGTACTTGAGGACTGTTACTGAGAGTGGTGGAATGTCGAGCACAATAGAGTTCTTCATTCTATCAGCCGGCTTATCCTCTGCCTTAATGGCTTTCTTAGGTCCAACATTTCTTCCGAGTCCACCATACTTCTTATCATCGGAGGAAAGAATTTCCTTGTAGGTTGTGAGACAAGGAACACCTATTCTGTAGTCCTTTCTCTCAACAGGAACGAAGTTGCAGATAAACATGATCTGATCCTTAGCTGTCTTGCCACGTCTTACAAATGCAACTATTCCGCTATCTGCATCATCAACCTTGGTCCATTCGAATCCCATAACTTCATTGTCATTATAATACAGAGCATCATAGCCTGTATACAGATGGTTCAGATCCTTAACGAAGTCTTGAACTCCCTTATGAAGTGGATTGTCCAGCAGATACCAGTCAAGCGATCTAGCCTCGCTCCACTCTCTCAGCTGAGCAAATTCCTGTCCCATGAAGAGAAGCTTCTTACCAGGATGACCCATCATGAAACCGTACGCTGTACGAAGATTTGCATATTTATCGAATTCAAGTCCTGGCATCTTGTTGATCATAGAGCATTTCAGATGAACTACCTCGTCATGAGATATAACAAGTATGTAGTTCTCAGCATATGCATATGAAAGTGAAAATGTCAGTCTATTGTGATTGAACTTACGAAAATATGGATCCAGCTTCATATACTCAAGGAAGTCGTTCATCCAACCCATGTTCCACTTAAAGAGGAAGCCAAGTCCATTCATATCTGAAGGAGCTGTAACTCCCGGCCATGCAGTAGACTCCTCTGCTATAAGGTAAGCACCTGGATTTCTCTCCTCCATAACCTTATTAATATTCTGAAGAAGAGCTATGGCCTCAAGGTTCTCCTTGCCACCATCCTTGTTAGCTACCCACTCACCGTCTCTCTTTCCATAGTCGAGATACAGCATAGAGGCAACAGCATCAACACGAAGTCCATCTATATGATACTTCTCAACCCAGAAGAGAGCATTTGAAGTAAGGAAGTTAGCAACTTCATTTCTACCATAATCGAAGATATATGTTCCCCAGTCAGGATGCTCGCCCTTACGAGGATCAGCATTTTCATAAAGTGGCATGCCATCGAAACGTCCGAGTCCATGCGCATCTCTTGGGAAATGCGCTGGCACCCAATCAAGAATTACGCCAATTCCAAGGCTATGCATGTAGTCTACAAAGTAAGCGAAATCCTCAGGAGTTCCGTATCTGGAGGTTGGCGCATAGTAGTTAGTAACCTGATAACCCCATGATCCATCAAAAGGATACTCTGCGATTCCCATAAGCTCAATATGTGTATATCCCATATCCACAAGATACGCGCCTATTTCCTTAGCATATTCTCTATAGTTGAAGAACCCGAAATCCGAATCCTCTATCTTCTTCTTCCAGGAACCTATATGACACTCATAGATGGACATAGGTTTCTTCATGCGATCAACTCTGCCCTGCTTCTTGCGCTCCTCCATCCACTTATCATCTGTCCATTTGAGGTTTGAGATATCAACTACGATATTTGCATTATCCGGACGTACCTGATCCTGATTTCCATATGGATCCGCCTTATATAAAATGTCACCATAACGAGTAAGTATCTGATATTTATAGACAGCCCCAGGAAGCACATCAGGAATAAAGAGTTCGTAAACACCTGATACACTATGAATCTGCATAGGATTCAGAGCGCCGTCCCACATATTGAAGTCACCAACAACAGATACACGACGAGCGTCTGGTGCCCATACCGCAAAGTATGTACCCTTAACTCCATCTATAGTCATTGGATGTGCGCCCATCTTGTTATACACATCGTAGTTCTTACCTTCAGCAAAAAGATATGCATCAAAATCAGTAAACTGACCATCAAATGCATATGGATCTGCAGACTCAACAGTTGTTCCGTCATAGTACTCTGTTACGTATCTATAAGCTGTTCCTTTGAATTTTTTCTTTGGGAAATATGCTCCGTAGAAGCCTTCTTCGCTTATCTTCTCCATCGGAACAAGAGTCTTGCCCTTTGGAGTCTTGATAGATACGCTCTGGCTGTGAGGCTTATAGCAGGTGATAACCTGTCCATCGCCATAATCATGATTACCTAAGAGATGCTTAGGTGCATTTATCTTACCATCAATAAGTTCATCATAGAGAATCCAGTTGATCCAGTTCTGTAGTTTATCCTTCATGTAATACCCTCCGATTAGCCCGGCAGAAACGCCGGATTTTTTTACCCCTTTAAGCTAAACTTTATTGTATCAAAAATAGTCTCTTATCTCAAGGAATAAATGGCATCGGCGGGAGCTGCATAACTAGTATCACCGAGAGTTTAGATAAAGAAAAAAGGAATCCGTGCATCACACAGATTCCTCTGAATTCATTTTAGTTTAAACAAACTAGTTATATATTACTCAGCCATCTTGTTAACAGCAACTGTGAGACGAGAAATCTTACGAGCAGCTGTATTCTTATGATAGATGCCCTTGTTAGCAGCCTTGCTGATCTTTGAGATTGCAAGTGTAAGTGCTTCCTTAGCTGCAGCCTGATCTCCGGCTTCGATAGCAGCCTCAACCTTCTTTACTACAGTCTTAACTTCGCTCTTAACTGACTTGTTTCTCATTTCTCTTTTCTTGCTTACAAGAATTCTCTTCTTAGCAGACTTAATATTTGCCATGTCTTTATTTACCTCCGGATTTTCATCTTACCAATAGTAATGCCGTATATCTCGCTTAGCCTCTGAGTCAGCCGTTCTCTGAAGCATCACAAGCCATTTTCACTTAGCCAAGACACGGGTCAATGCAGCGGTAACTGCATCGGGCATATGAAAATGTTATATTTCACAGCAAAGGTCATAATACCAAAGTGAGCCACCTTCGTCAAGTATTATTTATTTTCATATCCTTTTGTTTACTTTTCTTTTTTCATATCGTCTAATGCATATTCTATGCATTGTATAACAACCTTATTGAAAGAAGTGTTATTATCGGTCGCGAGTTTCTGCACCTTTTCTATAAGTTCTTTAGGTAAGCGCAATGATTTATTCTCGTATTCACTAGCTTCTTTCTTTATTTCAAACATTATTCCACCCCTCTGTATCATATAGTGGTTACATTGTAAAGTATCTGGGGATGTGATAATATATTATATAAACATTATAATTATAGTATAAATATAATATAATTTTAAAATCATTTTATTCGGCGGCAAATAGTAATGTAACTTAGTAAAATTCCTCACCCCCTCTGACATCTGCACAGCAGATGCCTCCTCCCCCTCAAGGGGAAGGATACATTTTGTCGCTTAATTAACACTTTCAATAAAACAAAAGGATGTGTTTTTTATGTCAAAGACAAAGGATTTTATAGCAAATCACACGAAAGGAATTGTAATTACGCTCGCTGCGATCATATGTGTAGCTCTAGCGGTGATAGGCGGAACGGTTTATCTGCACAATAAAAACAAGGTTGATAAACCAACCGTCGCCACTACTTCTACTTCCAGTTCAGCTCAAAAAACTGATGAGAAAAAGGATGAGGAGGCAACTTCCGAGGATAAGGATTCTGAGAAGACCGAGGATACAACCGCTGCTGAGAAGGATGAGGAGAAGAACTCTGAAGAGGACAAGAAAGAGGCAAAGGTTGAGGATAAGAATAAGGATAAGAAGGAAACAAAAAAAGACTCTTCCGATTCCGAAAAGTCTAATGCAAAGTCTAATGATAAGTCTGAGGCAAAGGCTGATACAAGCTCTGGATCTAAGAGTGAGGCTAGTAATTCAAGTTCTAGTTCATCATCTTCATCCAGCTCAAGTTCTTCTAGCTCTGGTTCATCTAGTTCGGGCTCTGGTAAGTCTGGTGGTTCAAGCTCTAGCTCAGGCTCTAGCTCAGGTAAGGAGCAGAAAACAACTGAGGCTCAGAAGCCTTCTAGTGGTGGCTCGGAGACAACTTGTGTGCATAACTGGGTATGGGCTACAAAGACAGTACATCACGATGCAGTAACAAAACAGGAGCCTTATTATGGTGAGGAGTGGGATGAGCCGGTGTATAAAAGTGTTTATCAATGTATAGCCTGTGGCGCTCAGTTTAATACTCTAGAGGAAGTTGATGTTCACGAGCATCATAACTGGACAACCACTCAAGTCGTAGATCACTATGAACATCACGACCCAGACATCCTCGGATACGATACCGTTGTGGTTAAGGAAGCCTATGACGAAGAGGTAAACGATTACCAGTATTGTTCTAAGTGTGGTGCTAGAAAATAAATATTTTTAGACAATAATAAGTAGCCTTGATTGGCTACTTGTTTCAGACTTTAGACATAGTCGGTTGCAAAACGAAGTTTTTGCAACCGATTTTTCTGTTTTGGACTATGCCACAGCAAATCCAAATGAAAAAGAGTTAAATAGAGCGCCTATTATTCCCTTTCTTTGTAGCATTTTTGCAAGTTTCTTTAAATTTAGACAAGCGTAAGTAAGTCCAACCATCATTTCCATTCGATCTTTCCCATACATCTGTGTGTATCTACAGTTATGGTTTTCTTTAGCAGTTCCAAATAGTCTTTCGCTAGTTTCTTTACGAAGCTTATACAATTCCTTCATACCGATGGTATGTCTTATATCTTCGCTTTATGTATATTATGATTGTATCACAAACAAGTCTTTATGTCACAATATTTGACAAACTATGTATAAAATTGTATCATCATAAAAAGGTGGTGATTTATATGAATGAAAAATTAAGTATTGAATCCTTATTTAATAAATATGGGTACGATAATCCTATTTTTTTAAGTGAGTTTGGCGTTGATAATACAAGAATGCGACAGTATCTTTTAAGGAAATCAAAAGAAGGGAAAATCCGGAAGTATGATAGAGGTATTTATTATTTTCCATCAACTACAATATTGGGCGAATCCGAATTATCTCCAACAGAAATATATATTTCAAAATATATCGGAACTAAGGAAACCAAGGGTTATATTTCTGGATTAGGTTTTGAATATAATTTAGGCATTTCCACCCAGGTACCAAGTATAATAGAAATAACTACTAATGCTACTTCCTCTAAAAGGAGAATTGTTACAATAGGTAAGCAAAAAGCAATTTTAAAAAAACCTTATACGGTTATCAATGCAGATAACTGCAAAGCCTTACAGATATTGGATTTTGTAAATAGTTGTGATACAAATAAGTTATTAAAAAACAAACAAAAAATTAAGTTATATATTCAAGATAACAATTTATCTCAAAAAATAATACGCTATTTAAATGTGTACCCATCTTCTATATATAAAAAATTGATTGAAGGAGAAATATATGTATTTACATCATGACAAGGAATTGTTTAGACAAGTAATAATAAAATCATCTAAACAGATGGGAATATCAGAAGCTATTATAGAAAAAGATTATTATGTTTCGGTTTTTCTGCAAGAATTAAGTAAAATTTGTCCTGATGTTGTCTTTAAAGGCGGAACATCTTTATCAAAGTGTTATCATGTTATAAATCGTTTTTCAGAAGATATTGATCTAAATTTTGATAATCAGCATAAAAAACCTACCGAATCAATGAGAAGAGCTTTTGGAAAAGCTATTATAGCAACTGGAGATATGCTCGGTTTAGAGCCAATAAATTTTGATAAGAAAACGCTCCCATATAGAAAAGATTATATGAAATTGGAATATAGCTATTCAGCAATTTTTCCTACTATATATCTAAAACCTAATTTATTGGTTGAAACATCTGTGCGTTCGCCATCTTTTCCTATTGAAAGGTGTGAAGTAACCTCGTTAATAGAGAATTATTTAACATCGGAAAACAGAATTGACATATGCGAAATATCGGGGCTGAATAGTTTTTCAATAAAAACGCAATCGTTAGACCGTACATTTACAGATAAATTATTTGCTGTGGCAGATTTCTACGAAAGTAATGAAACCGAACGATTGTCTAGACATATGTATGATCTTTATAAAATGAAAAAACATGTAGATATATCCTCAGAAGAATATGCAAATCTTTTTTCTGATGTTCTGCTCGTAAGACAATTACAACCTAATAATCTTTCTGCACAATTAAATAAAAATATGGTTCAAGATATAAAACAGGCTATAAGTCTGGATTATTATAAAAATGATTATATTAATGTCACATCAAAAATAATATATGATGATGTACCTTATGATGTAGTAAAAAAGAACTTATCTGATTTAATTATAGAAATTGATGATTTAAAAATATATGAGAAAGCCAAAGAACATCAAAACAAAATAAATGAAATTGCGAATACAATATCAGCCATTTTAGCGTCATATGATTCGCGCCTCAAATCATGTGTATCTAGAGGAGGTTTTCAAGAAAGTATTGATAACGCAAAAAATAAAACATCGTTATTATCTGAATTAAATCAAACTATTAAAAAAGAAATGTCTCAAGTGAATAATCAAGATGCACAACATGTATTAAGATTATTACCACCTAACGAAAGACAATTATTAGATAAATATAAGGTAAAATTTTTTAGTATAGATAATATAAGTAGATAAAGCCGACCTGATTATGTCGGCTTTGTCTACAGTCTGTAACAAGTAGCCTTAATTGGCTACTTATTTTGTTTTTATCTCCTTCGTTTTTTCAATCAACGGAGTTTTATTTTCAATATCCTCAAGTATTTTCATTTGTTGAATTCTCCATATTTGATAGGCATATCAACTGATTTATAGTTATGGCGAATTCGCCATAATTAAAATTTGGGTTATATTTATTCATAATATACGACGTGTTCGTACTAATATCAAGATTTGTATAGCTATCTAAGTAAATTAATTATCAGATTCTCAGCCACGTCTCTTGATGTCAGTTCACTCGACATAAGTGACATCGTTGCTTGCTGGCATAAATCTACCGACCTTATCAAATCCTTATGTGTATAGGAATAGCAAATTTTGATTAGTCTGGAAGCTGCCCAGTCTGCCACCTTGAGCTTCGAAGATATCTCCTTCGCTGTAGCTTTGTCCTTCAGCATCTGACTAACAATGAGTAGCTGATTGAACTGATAACTTATGCTCCCTATTATGTTATATGGAGTTCGACCTAGTTTCAGGAGATCCATGTACATGCTGATGGCCGCATCCCTATTCTTCTGGGAAATGGCCCTGCACATATCAAATATCTTATCCTCCACAGAGCTAGCGCAAACCGCTTCAACATCTGCTTCCGTTATCACTCCTCGCTCCAAGCAATAGTCATGAAGCTTACGAGCCTCATTCCTGAGAAGGTACATATTCTTGTCAGGTCCTGCCGCTGTGATCAGCATTTCCGGAACAGCGAGCTTAACCTTCATTCCATCCTCACCTAGAATCATTCCCAGCCAGGAAATGAGATCATCCGTGGTCGGTATATCAAACTCCGCACAGGTCACCCTTTCATCCTTATCCGCATGAAGGTAAGCCTTCTTCGACTTGTTGACCTTAGTCTCACAGAATATAAGGACGTTCGTGTCCGGCATCTGATCTAGCACTTCAAGGAATGTATCCTCAGATAAATCGAAAAGTCCACTATCCTCAACAATAATAACTCTATGTTCCGCAAAAAATGGTATAGTAATAGCATCTGATACTACCGTATTCAAATCGAAGGTATCAGAGTTATAATAAACCATATTCATAGTATCATCCGGACTGGACAGCGCCGCTTTCAGCTCATCGCGGTATTGATTCACCAGATATTTCTCCTCACCAAACAGAAGATACATTCTCGAAAAACTGTTCGTTTTAATGTGTCCCCTAATGGTTGCAATAGACGCCTTAGTCGGATTTACTTTTTTCTTTTTCTTAAAATCAGCCATGGACTCAGTATATTCTAATTCCCTTCTATCATCAACCTAAATTTCCTTCTCATCAACAGCTACAAATGTCGTCCTTTAATCATATAAAAAACTTATTCTTTCATATATAGATTTGAAATCCACCTTACATTTATTCTTCCAAATTGCTACAGGAATTTTGTCATCAAACGTGTATTCCTTATAATCAGTTTCTTTTTCAAAAACATACACCAAAACCCTTTTCTGTTCAGGAAGAACTATCCAATATTCACGAACCCCGGCTCTCTGATACTTGTCCTTCTTCCTAACAATATCCATATACCAGTTACTAGGAGAAAGAACCTCTACTATTAAATCCGGTGCACCAACAACCCTTGCCTTTATTATTTTATCCCTGTTACAAACCACCAAAACATCAGGTTGAACCATAGTTTTATCATCGCTGTCTAGTTGAACGTCTGTAGGAGCAACTGACGTAATACAGTTTCCTTTGTTTTTAGATATATAATCTTCAAAAACAACGGCTATCATCAATCCTATTTTCTGATGAATAAATGTTGGAGCGGCCATATCATAGAATACTCCATCAATCATTTCAATTCTTGTACCCTCAGGAAGAGCAAGGTAGTCTTCCATAGTTTTACCTGTCATATCATGTGCTGTCATACCAATGTTATAAGCGCTAGACTCTCCAACCATATCAGAATCCTCTGAAAACATTTGTTTCAAAGCTTGCAGCGTCTTGTATCTAGGTGAAGTTGTTTCACCACTAAATATCTTCTGAACAGTGCCTAACGGTACACCCGTCATATCTGATATATACTGATTTGAATAGCCAAGTGCCTTCTTCTTTTCAATCATTTCCTTAATTGTCATGCTATCACTCCTATTCTCAAAATCCCAACTTTACTTGATTCCTATATAATCTCTATTTCCGCTTTCATCTCCTATCATTATAAATAATAATACCCCATTTCTCAACCATAATTATCCGTTTTACAACCATTTTTTCACTTTATATCAACAACCACCGCTCCCATATGGTCAGTTCGGTAGATAGTAGCACCCGTTTCATCAAGACGTTCCAAAGCCTCCGGAGATGGATGCCCGTACATATTATGCTCTCCACAAGATATAACGACTACATCAGGGGAATACCATCTGAGAAAATCTTCACTACTTGAATATTTTGAACCGTGGTGTGGGCACTTAAGAATTCTGTTTCTATCTTGTATTAACCTTTGATCTAATTCATACTCTTGTTTTTCTATGTGCTTCCACTCGCCCTCTTTCTTATCCTCACGATTCCAGTAGTTCTCTTGGGCTTCCACTATTTTTGATTCAACCTCCATTCCAATATCACCAGTATAAAGAATCTCCGTTGGTTTCTCTGCGTTCAGAACAAATCTTACAACCAAAGAATAATCATTCCCTGAATGTTCTTCGCCTCCATCCCATGCCTTCGTGTTTTCTTTCCCACCAGAATCCTCAGGATAATCTGAAGTATCAGGATACAGTACCTCAAAGCATTCATCCACTGTATCACCTTCACTCAGTTCGACAAGCGACAGTTCATTTGGATGTTTATTCCGAACCGCCTTAATTCTGCGTATCACTTCATCTTCCTCAGTCCCGGCTGCCATAGCTACATTACCAACCTGAATCCCATAAGTATCCATATTTTCAAGAAGATATAGTATCCCACTAACATGATCCATATCCGTATGCGAAATGAATATACAGTCGATGTCTGTCATACCGTAGTATTTAAGTGCCGGAATAAGCACATTTTCCCCGACCCTGTCATTACTCGAGGATCCACAGTCCACAATATAGTTTCTTCCACCCTTAGCACCAGCCAAGTGTATAAATGCCCCATCGCCCTGTCCAACATCTAGGAACACTGCCTCTGACTGCAGGTTGTTATATAGTTTCACAAATTCAATAGCAGCAATAGAGACTAAGAAGTACATGAAGACTACAGAAAGAATCTCCTTATATCTTCTTCTCATTTTTACCATGTCAAAGTCTTTTCTACTCGTTCTCTCAATTAATTCATTATTTGCTTTCCCAACACCTATATTACTTTCTATATATTTCTCGTGTTCACGCGACTTCTTAATCCACATATATAGAAAAACAATCGCACCAATTATAAGCGCATATATCACACCCAGCTGCCACAGCTCTACATGGCCTGTAACAATAACAGAATGCGGTATCTTAAGAAACATATGACAGGACCATTTATAGAAACTACATAGTTCCTCACACATCCATCTTGCAGCTGAACTGCAAAATTTCAAAATTGAGCCCAGCGCTCCTAAACTTCCAACTGATATACTAGCCAACGCCCCTAATAGTGTCGCAAGTAGTCCAGATACGACAACCACAGTCAGCAAAGGCACAAGCACCAGATTAAGAAGTATCGCTAGAATCGGCACTTCAAAATAACTAAGCATAACTAGTGGCATCATCCAAAGACTCACACTAAACGAAGTTATGAGTCCTTTCGAATATTTTCTAAGCCATCCTCTCTTCGACTTATGATATTTACTGAAGCTATCTCTATCCACTATCTTCTTCCCTAGAATCTCTCCCGTTATGATTCCAACCACCGCACTAAAGCTCATGAGCATACCACTCGAGAAAAAAGAATCCGGATTAAGTATCACCATGATAAGTAGCGCCTCCACCAGACTAGTTGGCATATCTGCAGTTCGTTTCAATAGAAAGGATAGTTTCGATATTGTTATCATTATCACAGCTCTCTCAGTTGCCTCTGACATTCCTGTCATCACACCATATAGAAATACCAGAACAATCACAACAAGCACCGCATCCTTTTTCTTTACACGAAGAAAGGCAAGCAGTCCCTCGAGCATTCCTGCGATAAGCGCGACGTGAAGGCCTGATATCGCAAGGATATGTGCTATACCGCTTCTCTGAAATAGTAGCTTCGTATCTGAAGAAAGTTCTGACTTATCCCCAAGCATCATAGTTTTAAGTAGAGCCGCTGTTTCCTCATTAAATGTCCCATCGATTCTTTCACTGAGCCTACATCTCATTTTGTATAGCCCATTTACGATTTCTTTTTTCTTCCCTTCCCGCAAATCTATACTCGTATATTTAATCTGGTACTTTATTCCCTTCCCCAGATAATACCGCTCCATATCAAAGCTTCCAGGATTCGAGCTTGCCTGAACAGGATTTAATTTCCCCTTTACCTCGATATAGAGTCCCGGTTCAACTAGCTCCACATACTTATCATCCTCATATGGAACATACATAGATAGTCTATTTTTACCGACCTTAAGATACGCCCTCTTTCCGCTTGCCGACTCATCCACCTTCTCAATATATCCCGCAAAATCCAAATCGCCCTTCAAATCCACGCTTATCCCATTTACTTCATCTATAGCTTCCTCAACGTTTTCATCCTCTTCAACTTTCTCATATATCTCATCCAGCATTCTCCCCGTGTCAGAATAGAACCCATAACCCCAAATCATTCCTCCAACGAAACTTATACCCATAAAAAGATAAAAATAAAAATGCAACAAATCCGAGCATTTAGTTCGCACGAATCTGTTGCATATGATTGTTGTTATGATTCCTATTCCCACTGTTATAGCACTATACCGGAGATTATCCTGTGCCAGTCGGTAGGTCAGTTCCCCTAGAACAAACATGACCCCCATATTCATAAGTGGTCTTTTCAAATCTAATCCTCCTTGTAATAATAAAACGAAGCGTCTGTATATGTACCTTGCTGAACTATCTCTCCATCCTCATCTTGAAGAGTGATTGCAACCTTGCCACCATTCAGTCCTTCGAGACTCTTTACTATAGCGGCCTGATTCAGCAAGATAGTCTCTTCAGTAACACTTCCATGTATGTTAATTATAAGCGATATATTCTTCTCTTCATCCAGTGAGAATCTCTCTATCTCAAGTCCAGGATCGATAGTCATATTCTCGATAACCTCTTCAACTGCAGCAGGAAGATTATCCGGCTGAACTAACTGGTAACGATCGTCATCTGGTTCAACCTCTGTCTCAGTCGCATGATACAGCTGAACAGTTCCCGCCTTCTGTATAACAGACTCCGTTGAAACCTCTTGGTTAGAGGCAGTTTCACATGAAGCCAAAGTAAAAACAAGTACTACAGAAGCCAGAGCGAGCTGGACACACGCCATAACATTATGATATTTTCTATTATCATTTTTCTTCATATCAGACCTCAATCAGTATCCTAAGCAACTAGCTATTTTGTATCCAGTGGAATCTTAACAGTAAATGTAGTACCCTTACCAGATTCACTGTATAGCTTGATTGTTCCCTTGTGAGCATTTACTATTCCTCGAGTTATCGCAAGTCCAAGCCCTGTTCCACCAGTATCTCTACTTCTTGCTTTATCCACGCGGTAGAATCTCTCAAATACTCTTTCCTTAGCATCCTCTGGAATACCAACTCCAGAATCAGCAACCTTTATATAGAAATATCTATTATCCGCATTTAGACTGCACTTAATCCAACCATTATCGATATTATACTTAACTGCATTTTCAATCAGATTCGATATTGCAAGTGAAAGCTTTACCACATCTACCTTTGCCATAACCTCTTTATAGCTCTCATAGGAAAGGTCGATATTTCTCTGCTTTGCAAGAGGAGTAACTGTCTTGATGATGGTATCCATCATCTCATTGATGTCGACCTCCTCCAGATTCATATCGTTTGTATTCGAATCCGTTTTAACAAGTGTCAGCAGATCATTTATTATCTTGGTCTCTCTATCTATCTCGTCCACTATATCTGTCATGAATTCTTTATATTCTTCAGCCGTAGCCGCCTCATTCTGAGTAAGTGACTCTGCTAGAACCTTCATCGAGGTGATAGGAGTTTTCAGCTCGTGAGACACATTTGATACGAATTCAGATCTTGTTTGATCGATAGTTGCAAGCTTCTCGAGAACCTCATTATAGTTCTCTGACAGCACCTGAATCTCAACAAATCCCTTATCTTCAGGAAGTCTTTCCTGCAGATTACCAAGAGCTGCATGCATGATCTTCTCATTTATGTCATTGATATCTGATACAGAATTCTTGGAAATGACCCTGATTATAAGAAAATCAATCACAAGAATTGCCAGTAGCGCAATCACACCGATATCCAATATCTTGTCACTTCTTGTCATTACATCAGACATAGATGCCTTGTAGAAGAGAACGCCTATTATCTCATTTTCGCGAACAACAGGATAAATGATCTTGGTATCAGATTCGCCGTCCATGCTTATTGATTCAGACTCGCCCTTCATAACCTTCATAATATTCTGATCAATGATAAAGGAGCCTTCCTCTTCAGTAGCTGTATCCTCAACTATCTTATAGCTTCTATCTACTATGATAACTCTGCCCTTCTGAGCCTTTACAGAATCTGATATCTTGAAGCTCAGAATAGAATTATCCTCTAACTGTTCCACCCCATAAGAGGAAAGAATATCAGCTATATCTACAGCTCTACTATTCGCATCCTTCTTAACGCTGTCATACATATCTTTTCTAAAAGAATATATGAAGACGCCAGTAACTATAGCTAGAGAAAACGTCAGAACTAGCATCACTGTAATCAATATGTAATTTTTAATTCTGATATGTTTCCTCATAACGTATCTATTCCTCTACTGCTTTGTAAGCCTCATCATAAAAGATTTCCTGTGCATTGATTGCCGGCTTGGTATGACGAACATATTTATATGTACCATCCTCTCTCAGAACTCTCGCCTTTACATTATCTGACATCTGGATGTCGAACATTTCTCTAACTCTATCTCTTATGTCAGGATCATATATAGGAGTCGCAACCTCCACACGGCGAACTGTATTTCTAGTCATGAAATCGGCGGAACCGATGTACATTTCCTCACGCTCGCCCTTACCAAAAATGTATATTCTGGAATGCTCCAGGAACCTTCCTACTATACTGACAATCTTTATATTATCCGTTCTTCCAGCCACCCCTGGGTGCAGACAGCATATTCCACGGATTACCATTTCTATCTTAACGCCTGCCGTGGAGGCTTCTATCAGCTTGTCAATAATCTTCTTATCTGTGAGAGAGTTAATCTTAACACCGATATATCCCTCGCCACCATCCTTGGCTATCTGTATCTCTCTATCTATCTTGTCTATAACCTTGTTCTGCAGACACTTAGGTGCAACTAAGAGATGTTCTGTTCTCTTCATAACTTCGCCAAGAGAAAGAGCCTTGAAGACTCTCGCAGCCTCAGCTCCTATCTTTTGATCTGCTGTTATGAGACATAGATCTGTATATAGTCTAGCGGTCTTCTCATTATAATTTCCAGTACCTATCTGAGTAACGTACTGTACGTCTCTACCCTTCTTCATGGTGATGAGACATAGCTTCGAATGCACCTTCAGTCCATCGAGACCATATATTACATTACAACCGGCTTCCTCAAGAGTTCTGGACCAGCCGATATTATTCTCCTCATCGAATCTCGCCTTCAGCTCTACGAGGACATCGACCTCCTTGCCATTTTCTGCCGCTTCCACCAGTGCCTCAACGACCTTACTCTGCTTAGCGAGTCTGTATAATGTCATCTTAATCGATACTACATCAGGGTCATTTGCGGCCTCACTCAGCATAGAGAGGAAAGGTCTGATTGTCTCATATGGATAGGAAAGCAGCTTATCCTTCTCGATTATCTGAGGAATAAGAGGCTTTGATTCATCCAGTTCAGGCGATCTCTGAGGAATTCTCTTATCATAGAAGAGCTCCTTCTCATGTCTCAGCTTGTCCTCTATATCAAACAGAAATGACATATCCAGCGGAGCTGTTGTGTTGAAAATCATTTCCTTATCGATCTTGAAAAATGCCGCTATGGTCTTGATGATCTTCTTATCTATATCTCTTGTATATTCGAGTCTTACAGGTTCAAGCTTTCTACGCAGTTTAATAACCTCTGCCATATGGTCGCGATAGTTCAGCTCTTCGTCATAAACCTTGTCTGCATCAATATCTGCATTTCTAGTTACTCTTACCAGGGACTTGCAGGTAATGTTATAACCCGCAAAAACCATTGGAAGGAAATGCAGTATAAGCTCTTCAGCGAGCATATATCTTCCCTTATTCCCCGGAATTTCTACAAGCCTTGAAAACATTCCGTTGTTACATGGAACAATACCGAATCTGCTCTTTCCACCCTTTGTTTCGAGAACTGCCGTTGCACAGATCTCCTTATTCTTTATAAATGGAAATGGTCTCTTCTTGCTGATTGTAAACGGAGAAAGCAGTGGAAGTATATCTCTTTCGAAGAAGTCTTGAAGATATACACCCTCCTCTATGTCCAGATCAGCAAAGCTGACTATCTTGATTCCTTTTTTCTCTATCTCACGCATCAGCTTCGCGTAGGATTCATCCTTCCTAATGCCGAGCTCACGAACTCTTTCTCTAATAGCCTCCAGCTGCTCTGATGCAGTCATATGAGTTTTATTCTCTTTAGGATCATCCTCCAGAAGCATCTGATCATGGAGAGACCCTACTCTAACCATGAAAAACTCGTCTAGATTTGTCTGGTAAATGGACATGAAGGTAAGTCTCTCACATAACGGATTACGCTTATCCTCTGCTTCTTCCAGTACCCTCTCATTAAATCTCAGCCATGATAACTCTCGATTCTCATATAGTTCACTCAAATTACTACCCCCTTAGATTAAATATCTCGTCTCCCTCATAATAATTAAGGGATCGTCTTATTTTGTCATCTCCGGAATGAACCACTCTGGCTCCATTCTTTGTGAGTTTTCCAGCCACACTGTACTCTATACCCCTCTTTTCCAGCGCAGCTTTTATATCGTTTAATTTTTCTTCATGACATACTGCAACTATACCACCAGTTCCAAGAAGCTGATATGGATTAATGTTCCAGAATTCACAAGTCTCTATAGTATTCTGCTTTATTGGAATATCCTCATGAAGAATATCTATTCCCAGTCCCGTTCGTTCGGACACTTCGACGAGAGCTCTATATATTCCACCAAAGGAAACATCGTGGATCATACTAACTCCGCCCTCTATAAGTGCCTGACAAGCAGTCTCTATATCTAGTTCATTTTCGGAAATATGCATTGAAGCGATATAGCTTTCAGCGAATCTAGATAGCATTTCTTTACCTCTAGTCTCTGCTATCAGTGAAGCTCCGTAAGCCCCTGCATTTCCTACAATGATAACGGCCATATCTGCCGTACACTTCTCATTTAACTGCTCTATAACCTTTTCATCAGATCTTCCATATGCAGTAATTGTAATCGTTAGTTCATCGCCCGTTCCAGTAATCGCTGTATTTCCACCAATTATCTGAAGTCCTTTAGCTTTTGCGAGCTTGCATATGCTATTCATCTTATCTCTGATGACCTGTTCTGTGCATTCTGTTCCAACTAGAAGATTAATCATTATCTTCTCTGCCTTAGCTCCCGCTGTCGCAAGATTATTAAGCGCTCTTTGAAGGGCCATAGCCTCCGAAATAGCAGAAAAACCATCGGCCACAATAAGAACAGAAGGCGAGGACGTCTTATCCAGCACGGCGTAGTCCATTCCTACGCCGACGCCGGTAATATCATTCCTCGCTATATGCTTCAATATACTTCTTTTTAGAATTCTTGTATTTATTGTGCCTTTTATCATCTGATCAATCTTATGGAGTTTACTCTGGCTGTGGTTCCGGTGTTGGCTCTGGTGTTGGAGTTGGTTCCGGTGTTGGTTCTGGTGTTGGAGTTGGTTCCGGTGTTGGTTCTGGAGCGGGCTCTGCTGGAGGTGTGTCCTCTGGAGGTGTCTCCTCTGGTGTCTCCTCTTCTTCCTCCGTAGGTTCATCACTATTTATTGAAACCTTAGCAGGAGAGCACTGATACTTACTAGAGTTAATCTTAATCGACTCTACCTTAACGCCGTCCTCGTAAACATATTTCCAAAGCTCACCAGTATAACCTGTTACAGCTGCAGCGGTAACTTCCTCAGTTCCTGGTTCGAGGCTCTTGTCCTCTGTATATATTGGTTCTTCAGGAGGACTAATAGTTCCTGTCTGAATTGATTCAAATTCAATAGTTCTATTTGATGGTCTATATTCCTCACCATAGATATTAAAGCTAAGGTTTGCACCGTCTGCAAGACCTTCAATATAAATAGGTGCATCCAGATTATTTCTAATCTTGAGATCAAGCACACCACCTGCAAGAGCTGCATCTGCTGCAATAGGAACATATGAAACTCTTAGACTGTGACAATCTCTCTGAACTATCTCAAGCTCTGCACGAAGAGCTGCATTATAAACAGTTGTAGCAACCTGGCAGATACCACCACCGACACTATCTACAACCTCAGTTCCTTGATACGCATGACCTATCTCATAACCGTTGCTTGTTTCAACAGGAGCGATACAGCTATAAACGGAGATAGTCTCACCTGGAAATACAAGATGACCATTTACAAGAGAAGTTGCTCTCTGAACATTTGTCTTACGTCCAGCACTACTACTTGCATAGCTGGTTGTATAAGAACCAAGAAGATTCTTAACTCTTGCTATCTGCTGCATTCTATCACTATCAGAATCATCCTTAAGAGCAATCTCTGTTGATACCTGACCACCTGAGTAGCTAGTATCATTTATAATGTCATCTATATCCTGCTTAGTTGAAGCAGCATCTATACTAAGGGATGCACCCTCAACTATAACCTTAACTGTTCCGTCTTCATTCTTAGTTAGGCTATACTGATTTCCAGCTGCCATAGCACTAGCTATGTTATTCTCTATCATCTGATGAAGGGTATCCTCATCAACCCCCTTCTTAGTTTCGAATTCCACTGGAACTGTTTTCAGACTCTCTATATCACGGAATCTCTTTAGGACATTTCCTGCATTTCCATAATTGAGAGCTTCTCTAACGATATCATCTGTATTGTCTGACAGACCAAGATCACCAAGGGTTGTAACAACATCCCCATACTGGCTGGTAAGTGAAACCTCTGCCTGGCTATAATCTTCGCCCCCGCCAAGGGATTCCACAGCCTGGCCAAATGTCATACCGCCAACATCAAGTCCATTTATAATTATATTGTTCTTGATAGTAGCCATTTCCTTTGTTGAGACTAGTGCATCTCCGTCTGTTGCTTCATCTGCTCTAACAACTGTAGCTGGGGTATATGCTAACACAAGAGCTATAGATAAAACAGCAGCCAGAACTCTGACTATAATCCTTTTCTCTTTCATCTTTTCCTCTTTTCTCTTGACCAAACGCGGTCGGATTCTTATATCAGACGTTTATTAGAAGTTTACTGCTAACAGTCCTACAATCATTCCAAAAACCATAAGTGCGCAAATAATGATAAGCATTATTCTAACGCCTTTTCTTCTCTTCTTGCTAAAATCAATCATTTCCAAACCTCCGTATTCATATTCCTCTATTGTAATGTTTGCAAGCTTCTTTTAAAACGCAATTTTCGCACTGTGGTCGTCTTGCTATGCAGACCTTTCTACCATGTGCTATAACTTGAAAATTATACAATATCCACTGGTCTTCTGGCAAGAGTTTCATCAGTTCAAACTCGATTTTCACAGGATCTTCATCCTTTGTGAGACCTAGAAGAGTGGACACCCTCTTTACATGTGTATCGACCACTATGGAGTTGATACCGAAAATGTTACCTCTTATAACATTTGCAGTCTTACGTCCAACTCCCGGAAGGCTGGTGAGTTCATCTATATCAGACGGAACCTGTCCGTCAAAATCTTCGATCAGAGCATTTGCACAGGAAATGATATTCTTGGCTTTATTTCTATAGAAACCTATAGAATAGATATCCTTCTCAAACTCAGCTATATCCGCCGCCGCAACCGCCTCCAAAGTAGGATACTTCTTAAAGAGTTCTCTAGTAACTATATTCACTCTCTCGTCCGTACACTGCGCAGATAGTATTGTCGCAAAGAGTAGCTGCCAAGGCTTCTCTGGATCATACTCCAGATAGCATCTGAGGTCAGTTCCATATTCCTTATTTAATAGTCTGCAGACCTCTGCCGCACGCTGCTTTTTAGTCATATGTATCTCCGCCCGAAAAGAATCTTCCTACATTCAGAATGATAAAACCTATCTTATGCTGTCCATCAGCTGCTGAGCAGCTCTACCGGACATTCCTCCGTGACTTACACTCCACTTATTTGCAAGCTCGAGAAGTTCTTCTTCACTAAGCTTTAAGTCTTCATTTCTACTTGCAAGACTCTTAACTATCTCCTCATATTCCTTCTTATTAGGTCTCATATAAGGAATAGTAACACCGAATCTGCTAACAAGTGACAGCTTCTCCTGAAGTGTATCTGAACGATGCTTATCCAGTTCAACATCATTTGTATCATTCCAGGTTTCTCTTATGAGATTACGTCTATTCGAGGTCGCATAGATAAGTACGTTGTCAGGTCTTGTCTCAAGACCACCCTCGATAACCGCCTTCAGATATTTATATTCCGTCTCATTTTCCTCAAAGGAAAGGTCATCCATATAAATGATGAATCTATAATTACGATTCTTAATACTGGAAATAACAGGAGCAAGCAACTTCATCTGATGCTTATAAAGCTCTATCATTCTCAGTCCATCTTCGTAGTATTCATTTATCAGAGCCTTGATACTAGTAGATTTACCAGTTCCAGCATCTCCGAAGAGAAGCACGTTGTTCGCCGGATTTCCAGCAAGAAAGCTCTCGGTATTATCTCTAAGTCTCTTCTTCTGTATCTCGTAACCTACGAGGTCATCCAGAGAAACCTTATCTGTATTCTTTATAGGAGTGCACTTTATTCCATTTCCAAGGCAGAAGTCTACACTCTTTTTATCCTCTGCTGCACCCGGAACTATCTCAGCTATTCTAAATGCTGTATTAAGGCCTAGCATTCCAACGCCGTAATTCTTATAGAAGTCTGTAACAAGGTGGAGTGTATCCTCCGCAGCTTTTGCATCCGCCTCTGCCAGACTCAGCTCGCCAGCATTTACCTTATCATTCATCTCACTCAAATTGGCATCAATTGCATCACTAAGAGCTCTAACCTTATCGGAAACATTTTTGTTATAAACCTGACGTCTCTTATGAATAGAGCTGTAGTTTGTGATAGTTGAGAAGCAGTTGATCTCCAGCTTAGTCTCCATCTTCTGGAAATTGTAATTAAAGAGATGATTGAAGATCATCATATCCTGCTTTGCGAATTCATTTACGCTTCCATCCTTCATGCCTGCTCTTTCAGCAGTAAGCGAAAATGGATTTTCGCTGGTAACCAGCACGTAAGCTATATAGTCATGCCAGAGATTCTTATCAAAGCCGTAGTCCGTAGAAATCTCAAGTATACGGTGAATCTCAGCATAGATCCTACTGATCAGCTGGTCCTTATCGTACTCTCCACCATCAAATTCACGAATGATTTCACTAAGATTAACCAGAATGCTATCCGGCTCAAATTCACGGTACATAAGTAATTTTGGAAGTTCTTTATACATACGCCCTCCTATCTATGCAAAAACTTTCTCTTAAATACTGCCAGGATAGAGGTCAGTTCCTGCATCTTAAGCACAAGCGCCATCATCACATAGGTGAGTCCACCTAATGCAACCAGCGACAGCACCTCCAGTAACTGATTTGTCTTGGTTTCAACAGATATATTATGTTCAAATATAATTATTCCGGCGGTAGTAACTATAAACATTACCGCACAGCATATAGCGCATTTCAGAACTGAATCACGGATCTCAGTTCCATTTATTCTTCCAACCTTTCTATGCAGGAAGAAGGTCTGAGTTGTCACACTCGCAAGACCTGCCATTGAGTATGCGAGAGCTATTCCATTAGCCCCCCACAGCCTTACGAAAATGGTCGTCAGCAAAATGTTTAAACATAGTATGAATACATTTATCGCCACCGGAGTCCTTGTTTCCTTAACTGCATAGAAGCCCTGAAGTGCCACCTGTCTGGCAGAATAGCCGATCATTCCGATACAATAGAAGGCAAGAAGGGTTGCAAGGATTGGAACATTTTCTGGTGAGAAATTACCCTGCAGATAAATAGCTCTTATAAGCGGAACTCTAATTGCGATTATTCCAACTGCACAAGGCAAGATAACGAAGGTTACATTTCTAAAGCCCAGGGAAAGGTCGCGCCTATATTCCTCCATATTGTCTGTCGCAAAATGCTCCACCATTGTAGGAAAAATAGACATCGCAATTGCATAGGCGAAGATATTAATAGGCAGCTGCATGATACGCTGAGCCTGCACCATATTTGACAGGATTCCCTTATCGAGTCCAGATGCAAAACGTCTATTAACTATAAGGTTCAGCTGTGTTACCGCAACACCGATAAGTGCCGGGCCAAACAGCTTAAAGAACTGCTTGACTCCATCATGGTCCAGATCAATCACTTTCTGGTATTTGAAGTTATGCTTATATATAGGGAGTATCTGTACACAAAGATTTACGATAGAACCTGTTACAACGCCGACACAGAAGCCTGCAATTCCAGTTCCTAGAGTCAGGAGGAATACACCCACACCAATGATTGTGATATTGTAGAGCACCGAACCAATGGAAGGCGGCGTGAAATCCTTATAAGACTGCAGTATTCCCATGCATATTCCTGTCAGACACATGAAGAAGCACTGGAAGAACATGATACGTGTGAGCGTAACCGTCAGCTCTATCATTTCAGGAGTCCAATGGTCTCCACTAAAGTCAACAAAAACTGGCAGAAGCTGAGGAGCAAATATCTCTCCTATAACACAAAAAACAGCCGCAACTATGGCAACTATATTGAGTATAGTACTTGCCATCCTGTAGCCGTCTTCGTATTTCTTTTCTGCTATGTATCCACTAAAAACAGGAATAAATGCAGCTGAGAGTCCACCTCCAACAAGGATAGTATAAATAGTATCCGGGATGGTAAAAGCTGCATTATAAGCGTCCGTAGCCGAACTCATGTCGAATACGGACGATATAATAATGTCTCTAACATAGCCCAGTATGCTGGACAGGAAGTTCGCTATCAC
>DFEN01000085.1 GCA_002368685.1 Lachnospiraceae bacterium UBA3801 | reverse complement strand
AGGGATTTGAACCCTCGCGCCGCGTTAACGACCTATACCCTTAGCAGGGGCACCTCTTCAGCCACTTGAGTACATCTCCATAGGTATTGATTTGCAAAGCAAATCAATGCACATATGCTGAATTACTTCTACCAAGTCTAAGCCATTAGCGGCATAAACTGATTATTACAGCCACGCTTCTTTTCAAAGCGCTAAAATATAATAGCATTTTGCCCCTTGTCTGTCAAGCGCTTTCACGGTTAACGGCTGACTCTCTTAATCCCATAGTGATAAGTGCTACGTCAACTATTGCCATCATGGAGTAAATCAAACCAGAGAATATATCTGCCTCCATAAAATTGGATATCCCAACCATTATCATTACTGCTGCAAATGCCACCATAATCAGCACCATTGCTACTGTAAATAATCTCTTTGGAATATCCACGTTCTTTACATTATTTCCTCTTAACACTTCATCCATACTTTTAACCCTCACTCAAATGTTTAATGCCTTTCATCTGATGATATTAATTTACAACATAAACCTTAAGAAAAGATTAATATGAAGTGAAATGTTTATTATTTGTCGTAAAATGCAACCTTATTCTGACATATCTACGTCTAGGAGCGGGCATATCTTATAATCTGGATACTTTTCCTGCACCTCAGCAGTTATATGATCGTATATTGATTCTCTATCTTTGATGTCATAATCTATTATTACATCAAACCTAATAGTGTTATCTTCTCTTTCTAAATAGAAGCCGTGAACCTCAAGTACGCCGTCATGGCTGAGGCACACTTCCTTAATATCCTTCTCTATCTGGACAGCTTCCTTATCCTGAGAATTAACCGAATAAACAGATACTCCCGTCATTGTAACTCCAGTCTCCGCATAAACCTTTCCAGTGATCATTCGCCCTAGCTTATCGAGCTCCTTGGCTGTTAATGTTTCTGGAACCTCAATATGCACTGAACCAATTAGCATTTCTGGTCCGTAGTTGTGGATTACTAGATCGTAGGCTCCATATACATCAGGGAATTCCTTGATTATCTTCTTAACATTTCTAGCCAGATCAGAATCAACACGCTCACCGAGAATCTCGCTTATGGTTTCTCTGATCATCTCAAAACCGGACTTGATAATTATCGCAGAAATAATTACACCAAGATAGCTCTCCAGACTAAAACCTGTAATGATAAATACAATTGCTGCAACGAGAGTTGCTGTCGATATAATAGAATCGAATAGAGCATCCGTCCCCGATGCAGCAAGCGCATCGGACTTATATTCATTTCCCTTCTTTTTAACATAGAGTCCAAGGAATATCTTAACAAAGATGGCAACCGTTACTATCACAATGGCGGCGGCGCTGTAGTCTGGAACCTCTGGATGAATTATCTTCTTCACCGATTCTATAAGTGCAGTAACACCGGCATATAAAATGATTATCGAGATAACCAGAGTACTTAGGTATTCAACCCTTCCGTGTCCCAGCGGATGCTTCTTATCAGGCTTCTTATTTGCTATCTTCGTACCAATAATTGTTATGATAGAAGAAAGCGCATCCGATAGGTTATTAACTGCATCTAATGTAATTGCTACTGAACGAGAAAGTAGCCCTACCACCGCTTTAAACGATGCCAAGGCTATATTCGCTATAATGCCGACTATACTTGTTTTAATTATCTGTTTCTCGCGATCCATGATTATCTCCAATTTTGTTTTTACTTCTCAAACTATTTTACATCAGACAGTCACAACCTGAACTAGCTCGTCTGTCTCAGAGTAAACAAGCTTTAGAGAAAAATAATCCTCTCTTTCCTCTAGCAGTTTAAAGAATATTTTATCCCCTTCCCAAATAGGAAGATCATAAACCTCAGACTTATCTACCCAAACCAGATCGCCTTCATCACAACAAATCATCGCGCCTTCAAATTCATCCGCTGTATAGAGATGCATATACTCAACGATTCTTTCCTCAGGCTTTGTCGCATCTCCATAGATAAATGTAACTATCCCTCGCGGTTTATAGGAAAGCAGCGTAAGTCCTGTTTCCTCCTTTACCTCTCGGATCAGGCATTCATCCGGACTTTCACCATATTCGAAATGTCCACCAACACCAATATACTTATCCTTGTTGATATCCTTTTCCTTCTTCACCCTATGAAGCATGAGATATTTATTATCTTTTTCTATATAACAAAGTGTTGTTAATTCTGGCTGTCTCATATTCACTCCTTAGGGCTTTATTCTACCATATTTTTATTGCTCGTACTAATACTTTCACGAACCTGTAAAATCATATTTTCTCACTCCCAGCATCCAGAACTTGTAGCTGAGATAGAAGAAAAATGCACCAATCAGTGGAGATAGCCACGAAAGAAGCGGAACATTATCAGGTGTCACAAAAACTAAGCTTGGATAGTAGGCTACAAAAGCAATAGGTATCAGAAATGTAAAGATAAATCTGAATACTCCATTAAAGATACTCGCTGGGTACTTAGCAAAATCCTTGAATCTAAACATAATAACCATTACATACCCCGAATTAATAATCCAGAAGCAGGTCGCTGCCGCAGCATTCATTATTGCAATCATAAAGAGCGATGCAGTAATAAGAAAAAGTACTGCCTGCATGATAGTTATAACATTTACAGGAATTCCTATCTTTGCCCAAGCATAGATAAATGTACCCATACCAAAAATAAACTGGCCGATCCCCTTCACATCAAATACTTCCGATATAAAGTAGAAGAATACATTTATAGGTCTAAAGCAATACTTGATGAAGTCTCCCGAACGCACCATAAATCTCAGATTCCAGTTGTTATCAAAAAAGCACTGAACTGGAGTAAGCGCGATAAGTGAGAATCCATATAGGAAAAGCATGTGATGATAGTCCCACCCATTTATGCTAGGAAAATTATGGAAAAGGATCATAAATGTCACAAAGCCAGACAGATTTGTCATAATCATACCAAAAGTCGATATGATAAAATCTGCACGGTAGCTCATTTTACTCTTGAGGTCCTGCATAAGAATTTTTCTATATATCGATAAATAGAACAGGAGGCCTCTTTTATTGTTTTTCTTTTCGACAGTTTTTTCTATACTAGACATACCTTTAACCTCCATTCACTGTAATCTTCTTCACCGCATGATTCCAGAAAAGGTTGCCGGCTATAGTCAGAACTATACACCAAGCAAGCTGTACTCCTAGAAGAGTAGCTAGCCCCTTTAAATTATCAGAACCATTCTTCCTCAGCATAATTGAAAGTGGTATATCATAAACCGCTCTAAAAGGCAGATACTCAACGACCTTTCTAAGCGCTGTAGGAAAGAAGGCAAGTGGTATAGTTGCTCCCGATAGAAGCAGCACAATAGTTTCCTTAACAATATTTATGCCCCAAGTGGATTCTGTATAGAGACAGATAGGCGCAACCAGCATCTCAATATTGAAATTGATGATAAGCGCCAGCATTAGAGAAATAACAAAAAATACAAGGTTCATTCCTACAGGAATCGCGCCCTTAGTTATCACCATGACTACAACAAAGGTAGGTATAAATGTCAGGAAAAATGAAACCACGTGTGCTCCTGAATAACTCCAGAAGGTATACAGTCTATACTTCATTGGTTTAAGTAAGTGCATGATTATTTCACCTGACTGAATAGCACGGCTCATGTCCCACACGATAAACATTTCAAGAAAATTAAAAATCGCCGTCGCAAGTATCAGATATATCATTGTATCGTAAAAGGTCATTCCATTTACTGTGTCAGTTCCGCTGGAAGCATAAATAGACTTCCAGAGAAAATATACGAGAGCAAGATATATCAGATTGCCAAAAAGAGTCGTGATTGTGCCGAGTCTAAACTGAAGCGCTTCTACGATTCCAGCCCGAGTCAGCGACGTTAGTTTTTTAGCTTTATTCATGACGCTTTGCTCCCTTCATATATTTTTCTAATAACCTCTTCTGTAGAGATTTCTTCCAGCTGTATATCCTTGATCTTGTGTGCTTTCTGAGTCTCCTGGATAACATGCATTACGTCAGTCTTTTTCTCATCTATTACACGCTCGTCCCAAGACCCATCCTCGAGGCGCATACGCAGAGTTCTATAAGAACCAAAGAAGTTCTTCAGATGCTCGATATCATTGTCATATATCTTCTTACCCTCATCTATGATAATGATTCTTTTGCAGAGAGCATCCACGTCGCCCATATCATGTGTTGTAAGAATAACCGTAGTCTCCTTCACCTCGTTGAGTCCCTTTATAAGCTCTCTGATCTTTGCCTTCATAGATACATCCAGTCCAATAGTAGGTTCATCTAGGAACACAATACCTGGATTATGCAGAAATGCTGCAAGTATATCACTAAGAGTTCTCTGTCCAAGGGACATTTGACGAACAGGCTTATGTAGGATTGGTTCAATATCTACGAGTGAACGATAAAGCTCGAGTATATCTTGGTAATCCTTCTCTGGAACCATGTAGATATCTCTGAGCAGTTTAAAGGATTCAATCAGTGGAAGGTTCCACCACAGCTGACTACGCTGTCCAAAAACAACACCTATATTTTCAGAATTTCTAGTTCTTTCCTTGTAAGGCACTAGGTCATTTACCATTATATCGCCAGTTGTAGGCTCCAGAACTCCCGTCATCATCTTGATAGTAGTCGACTTGCCCGCTCCATTCGGTCCCAGATATCCTATGATCTCGCCCTTTTCAACGGATAACGATACGTCATCTACAGCTTTGATAATCTTATAATCTCTAGAAAAGAGATCCCGAAGACTACCCTTTAATCCCTCATGGCGATTCAGAACCTTGAATTCCTTACTAACATTTTTCATTACTACTACTTCATTTGCCATAACTTATCCCTCTTAACTTTCACTTTCCACGTTTTTAACCGCTAATAATTAAACTGTATTGACATCAATTACAATTATAAGTATATTGTATTTATAAACGCATTTATACGGTATAAACGCCTTAATTTTATAACAATATTGTTTAATTATGTAACATTGTTATAAAACTTAATATTTGCATATCAAATTGTTATAAAACTATTTTGACTACAGCATTTTATAAAGGGGTAAATCAATGAAGCGAGAATTGATGGGGTTAATAGTCAAAAGAGAGGACGGTTCCGAGCAGGTAAACTATGATGATGATTCCTTTCCATCATATATCTACGATGGTTGGATCAGGCCAAATGTAACCTGGGAGAAGGTTCCACATTTCCACGAGGACATAGAGCTAGTAACTGTTAAGAGTGGAAGGATGGCTTACTCTGTCAACGGACAGATAATAGTCCTGAATGCCGGAGATACTATATTCGTTAACTCAAATCAGATTCATTACAGCATCGCGCTGGATGACGATACAGCCACCTATGTCATTTTCATTGTTCACCCAAATATACTCAACTCCTCTGTCGCTGTGGAAATGCAGGCACTTCAGCCAATCCTAGGCAACTCCAATATTAGCTATCTTCGTTTTAGATATATAAATGAGAATACAAAGAATATAAGAGACATCATGCTTTCACTCCCTAACATTAGAAGAGATCCCTTCCAGATAACTAAGAAGCTCTTTGATATATGGGAAATAATAATGACCCAGAGCAAGAGCTACGGAATGTTAGATGACGAAGCAGAGACAGATGTACATTCTAAGTCCTTCAAAACTATGATGTACTATATTCAGAAAAATTATAAGAGCACTATAACTCTTGACGACATCGCAACCAGTGGAAATATCAGTAAATCACTATGCAATAAAATATTTCACAAATACGTAGGAGACAGTCCTATCAACTATCTCCTAAATTACCGCGTAAGAAAAGTC
This sequence comes from Lachnospiraceae bacterium UBA3801, assembly GCA_002368685.1. Classification (GTDB taxonomy): domain Bacteria; phylum Bacillota; class Clostridia; order Lachnospirales; family Lachnospiraceae; genus Eubacterium_Q. The sequence goes on along the minus strand of DFEN01000085.1, from coordinate 3,318 downwards.
GCCGAGCTACTACGCACGACGACTCAACCTTTATCTGAAATTGCAACCATCACCGGCTTCAACGGAACCAGCTATATGTCTGAAATGTTTAAGAAGATTTTCGGAGTTTCCCCTCGCGAGTATAGAAAAGCCTGGGCCATTCAGGATACAGCGGAGCAGACTGGTGACTCTACAGCCACTTCTTCTTCTTAAAAAACCAAAGCTCTCCAACGCTTATTAGGATACTCACAAGTATAACTACCGGATAGCCCCACCGGGTATTCAGTTCTGGCATATATTTGAAGTTCATTCCATACCAACCTACTATAAGTGTAAGGGGCATGAAGATTGTTGTAACTACGGTAAGCAGCGTCATTATACGGTTCTGCTTAACGTCTACCTGAGTATGGTACATATCACGGAGCTGCATAGTGAAATCTCGAAGTGAGGATGCAGTATCGTGAAGTCTTGTAACTCTATCGGTAAACAATCTGAAATATCTGGTATTCTCTGCCTTGAAGAAATTATTTTCATTCTCCTGCAGCTCCTGTCCGAAGTCGATCAGCTGTTCATAATGAATTCTAAGCTCACGTATATTACTACGGATTTCATTTACCCTTGTAAGGCCCGTCTGTGTAGAAACATCCATCATGTCGTCCTCTATCTCATTCAGCTCCTTCTCGAACTTCTCGAGGATAGACAGATCACGACTTATTATAAGTTCCAGGAAGTCATAGATGAATCTCTCGAGGCATGGAAACTTCCACCTCTTAGTTCTCGCAATCCTCTTTATCATTCTATCCACAACGCCTGTTGAATCAATGAAAACTATTCCCTTCTCATCAAGAGCAAAGGCATACTGGTAATCGTTTCCACTTATATCACTTCTACTTGGAACTGAAAATGTTCCCGTCAGGGAATCATAGTTTACCTCGGCCTTAGTATTGTGTATATCATTTGGATCAATATCCAACTCGATTCCCATATCAAAGCTGCTTTGTTGCTGCTTCCATTCATCAACTGTGAGCACAACAACATACTGATATTCGCCCTTATGGATATCTTCCTCGCTACATTCAGTAAGAGTGGTTTTGATTAGATAATACATTTAGAACCCCTTTCAATCTGTTACTATCACTATCCTTTTAAACCCTAGATTTATAATACTATGTCTCTATACACATTTTCAAGAATATATCTATTTTCAAGGCTTAAAAACATAATAAAACGACTGTAAAAATCTTCTTCAAAATGATATAATAGAGTTTCCTGAGAATAAAAGGGTTTCAAAAAAAAGTTATGTCAGGAGGTATGTGCTATGGATGAGAAAATAATAGACGTTGAAGAAGTTATGGCACTACTTGAAGAGCGAAAGTTTGCGGAGCTACGAGATTTGCTGAAAGAGGCAAATCCTATTGACGTTGCTCAGTTACTTGGCGAAGTACCCGAGGAGAAGCTTCTCCTTTTATATAGAATGCTCCCGAAGGAAGATGCCGCTGATATTTTCGCTGAGATGGAACATGAAGAACAGGAAACCCTTATCAGAGCCTTTAATGACCGAGAGATTCAAGAGGTCATTGCAGAAATGTACATAGATGATGCCGTTGACCTTGTAGAAGAGATGCCGGCAATCGTTGTAAATAAAATACTCAGACACGCTGATCCCGAAACTCGTAAGGAGATAAACGAACTCCTGAAGTATCCTGAGGACAGCGCGGGTTCTGTTATGACCACTGAGTACATGAGCCTAAAAAGCGACATGACCGTGGCGGATGCCTTCGAGAGAATACGTCGTACTGCTGACGAGAAAGAGGACATTTACACTTGCTACGTAATCGATCCTTTCCGTAAGCTTCAAGGTACCGTCAGCCTCAAGGAAATGTTCCTGGTTCCAAAGGATACTTTGATCGAAGACCTGATGGAGACAAATATCATTTCCGCTAACACTCTTGACGATCAGGAGCAGGTTGCCAAGGATATGGCAAAGTACAACCTGACAACCATTCCTATCGTAGATCAGGAAAACCGTCTGGTGGGTATCGTTACCGTCGATGATGCTATCGATGTCATCCAGGAAGAGAATACAGAGGATATCGAAATGATGGCCGCTATTACCCCTACTGATAAGCCATATATCAGTACAGGCTTTTTCGAGACCTACAAGAAGCGTATACCATGGCTACTCCTACTCATGATATCAGCTACCTTTACGGGTGCTATTATCACAAGATACGAGAGCGCGCTTGGAAGATATGTAATACTTACAGCTTACATACCTATGCTGATGGACACAGGCGGAAATGCCGGTTCCCAGGCTTCTGTATCTATCATTCGTGGTCTTTCACTGGATGAGATAGAATTCAGGGATATATTCAGGATACAAGGAAAGGAGATATTAGTTGCACTCCTATGTGGAGCAACCCTTGCACTTGCCAACTTCACTAAGCTTCTTATATTCGATAAGGTATCCGTTGTTATTGCAGCTGTTGTATGCAGCACACTTCTCCTTACAGTAGTAGTTGCAAAGTTCGTTGGATGTTCACTTCCTATCCTTGCAAAAAGAGTTGGTTTTGACCCGGCCGTTATGGCGAGTCCATTTATCACAACAATCGTAGATGCTTTATCACTGATTATCTATTTCCAGCTTGCATCTCATATACTAGGTATATAATACGCCCATAGCCTAAATGTTATCTGGGATATATATATCAAATTCCATTTCGTTTTCCTCGGAATTTGCTTTAACATATATATCCCCGTAAAGACATTGGGCTATCTTTTTTGCTTCGAAAAGACCTATTCCATTGCCGCCTACCTTTTCAGCATTTGAACCACGCCAGAAGCTATTGAATATATATGGCAGCTCTTTCTCACTGAGAACATTTCCCTTATTCTTAATAACGAAATAGTATCCATCCTCTTCTTTATTTAGATTAACGTTTATACCTTCACCATTTCCATACTTAATAGCATTTTCCATTATTTGAGAGAGAATCCTACAAATGCCACTCTTATCGCTCTTTACCATCGCATTATGATTCATCTCAAAATCAAAAGGAATACTCAGCACATTTAATCTATTGCTATATTCCTCTTCAAGAAATTCCACCAGCTCCTTCAGATAGAACGGACTTATATCCGGTTCAAAATCCACAACAGTTCCAGAGGTTTTATCTATAAGCTCCTTCACTATTTCCGTAATATCATCTGCATTCTTACTAATCTTACCCGCTATCTCTGCGTCACTCTTGTTTATCTCTCCATTTTCCTGATAGAGACCCGTGCTTATCGCATCTGCATACAGCTTGATATTAGCAACCGGAGTTTTGATACCATGAG
>DFEN01000039.1:937-16817 GCA_002368685.1 Lachnospiraceae bacterium UBA3801 | reverse complement strand
TCGTCATCTATTACTATATCTACATCCACCTCTCCATTACTAAAGATTATATTCCATGCCATAAACATGTCCTTATCCTCTGTTTCAATCATGAGGTATAGTGCTCTATAAATATAATCTGATTTGAGGAGTTCCTCCACTACTCTTTTCTTGGTATATCCAGTTCTAGAAAGTGAATCATCAGTAATGAAAAGACTGACAAACTCTCGGGCAGCTATTTCAGGAATCTCGTCTAAATTCTGGTGGAGATCATATTTGTCAAGATTGACATTTTCACCACTCTTATCATCTAGTGATATATAAACAAAGGAAGAGTTTTCCAAAATATTCTTTGTCTCAGACAGCTTATCATAGATGGTGACGTTACTGGACTTGATAGTAACCGGCTCGGCCTGATAATGGATGCCGTAATTACTGAGTCTACGATTCTCATAGCTATATGCCGCATAAGGCAGAAGGGCTGAGCTCACTATTACTATAAGTGCCATAGCTATGATAAATACTGGCTTCATACTTCTATTACCTAGCATCTTCGTCACCTCCTTCACCAAGATCACCGCGAAGTGTGACAGTTACTACAGTACCTATGCCTGGCTCACTGCTGAAGTTGATATCGCCATTATGAAGTTCAACGATTTTCGAAACAAGGGATAGGCCCAGACCTGCGCCTCCCTGCGCTCTGGATCTTGCCTTATCAACTCGGTAGAAAGCCTCGGTTACGTGATCTATCGCTTCCTTAGGCATTCCCTTTCCATTATCTGTAATGATAAATGTCACGCCGTCATCAGTCATTTTCTGATCTACTCTTATTCTTCCCTTTTCTGCCTCTATAGCCTTTCTGGCGTTATCTATAAGGTTAATGATAAGAGTCCTGACGAGGTCCGGCTCCAGCATAATGGTTCCTTCCTCGGTACGATAAATAATCTTTATATTCTGTTCCTCAAGAGTTGGCTTTAGATGTGTAACTATATCCTCAACCATCTCCTTTGGACTAACCATTTTACGTTCTATCTTATCCTTATCAGATACAAATATCTGAAGTAGCTTAAGCGACATATTTTCAAGTCTCTTTGCCTCAGAATATATATACTGAAGGGCGTCCTCCTTATCCTCTTCATCTAGTTCCTGCGTCCGGAGGAGCTCGGCATATCCAATGATTGAGGTCATAGGAGTTTTAAGCTCATGTGTAAATGCCCCCATGAAGCGGTCCTTCTCTTCTGCCGCAGCTTCGAGCAAAGTTACATTTTCCTCCAGTTCCTCTGCCATCTTGTCAAAATCGCGGGCTAGCTCACCTATCTCATCATTTGTATTAAGGCCTGAACGGTAAGACAGATTTCCATCTGCGATTTCACGTGTTGCTTTAGTGAGTCTGGCGAGGTGACGCACAAGGAATTTAGCCATAAGCCATGAAAGAACTGCCGCTGCCGCTAGCAGGATGAGGAAGGAATTGATAAACATGTTGTGAAGTCGCTTACGGGTATTGGTTACGTAACTGATATCGCGACATACAGATATAATATAATTATTGTTATCTATAGATATCTGCGATGAGCTAACGATATACTTCATACCCTCATCACCATTTATATATGTAACATAGATATCCCCCTCGCCACTCATATTTTGAGAGATATCATCTATACTTATGTTAACCTGTTTACTTTGGATATTTCCATATATCAGTTTTTTCTCCTTATACAACAAAAAGACATCCGAAGATGTCTGATAAGTACCCAGTTTTCTGAGAGTTTTCAGGAGCTGTTCCTCTCCTGCAACACTTCCACCCTCACAGGATAGCTGGATAACACTGGTGACCATCTGTATGTTGTCGACCGCCTCCTGCTCCTCTCTAGTTAGGGAGTCCATATAAGAACGGTGTATCAGAAGTGTCGAACCGATACTGAAAAGCAGAGCCACCAGCACTGTTGTTATTATAGAAATCTTGACTCTAAAACTAAACATCCAATCTATAACCTACTTTGCTTACAGACTTAAGCTCTTTATCAAGTCCAGCCTTTTTACGAAGTCTTTGAACATGAAGATCTACAGTCTTGCTACCATATTCCAGTTCTCCACCCCATACCTTCTCGTATATATTTTCACGATAAAGGGCTGTGTTTGGAGTTCTGAGGAATAAAAGAAGCAGATCAAATTCTTTAGGTGTAAGGCTTATTTCCTTGCCATCTCTTTTTGCAACCATAGAGGAAGCATCAACATAGAGTCCATTTAACTCGAATACATCCTGAGTTTTGTTGTAACGTCGAAGCACAACTTCAACTCTGGCAATTAGTTCTGCCACTTCAAAAGGTTTGACTATATAGTCCTCTGCCCCCATCTTGAGTCCCTTCACTCTATCCTGCAATGCATCCATGGCTGTGAGGAAAATAACAGGAACTCCAAGCGGCTTAATATATTCCATAAGCTCGAATCCGTCTACCTCAGGAAGCATTATATCTAGCAGAATAAGGTCATAGACAGTTTCATCTATCTTGTCCAGTGCAGTATTCCCATCATAAGCCACATCACAGGTATAACCTACATTCTTAAGACTCAGTCTTATTAAGTTAGATATCGCCTTTTCGTCTTCAACTATAAGAATCTTGATCATAGCAACCTCCATCAATAACGAATTTACATCATTATACCATCTAAATACCATCTGAGCCAGTGGGGATGATTCCTTCCGCCCCTACTGGTCTCTGATATAGCTTATCCCTATAGCTAGGTCAAGTTTTTACATATATCTTTATGGAATATTTCTTATGCTAGAATAATGAACGGTTCTAAAAATAAAGATTATTAGGAGGTTATACCATGAAAGACGAAACCAAATGTCTACACGCCGGATATACACCGGGAAATGCAGAGCCTCGTGTTCTGCCAATAGTTCAGAGTACAACATACAGATTTGATTCTACACAGGATATCGCTGATGTATTTGACGATCCTACTAAGGCTCTTATCTATTCAAGATTCGCTAACCCAACAGTTATGGCTGTTGAGGAGAAGATCAATCAGCTCGAGGGTGGTGTAGGTGCAATGGCTACATCATCAGGTCAGGCTGCATCACTTCTATCTATTCTGAATATTGCACAGGCCGGTGACAGCTTTGTATCAGTATCTGAGATATATGGTGGTACTATTAACCTTTTCGCTTATACACTTAAGAAACTGGGTATTGAATGTATATTTGTTAATCAGGAAATGTCTGATGAGGAAATAAAGGCTGCATTTAAGCCAAATACTAAATGTGTATTCGGCGAAACACTTGCAAACCCATCTCTTACTGTATTTGATATAGAAAGATTTGCAAATATCGCACATGAGCAGGGAGTTCCACTTATCGTAGATAATACATTTGCAACACCAATTTTATGTAAACCATTTGATTTTGGCGCTGACATCGTTGTTCATTCAACAACTAAGTATATGGACGGACATGCTGTTCAGGGTGGTGGAATCATCGTTGACAGCGGTAAATTCGACTGGACAAATGGCAAGTTCCCTGAACTGGTTGAGCCAGACGAGAGCTACCACGGTACTTGCTACGTTAGAGACTACGGAAAGATGGCTTATATCCTGAAGGCACGTATGCAGCTGATGAGAGACTTCGGTTGCTATCCTGCTGCTCACTCAGCATTCCTGCTTAACCTTGGACTTGAGACACTTCCTATTCGTATGAGACAGCATTATGAAAATGCCCTTGAAGTTGCTAAGTTCCTTAAGAATAACGAACATGTTGAGTCAGTTACATTCCCAGCACTGGAAGATGACAAGAATCATGAGCTTGCTAAGAAATATCTTGGTGGTAAAGCTTGCGGAGTTATTTCTTTCGTTATCAAGGGCGGACGTGAGCAGGCTATGAAATTCATGGATTCACTTAAGCTCGCTTCTAACGAAGTACACGTTGCTGATATTCGTACTTGCGTACTTCATCCAGCAAGTGAGACACATCGTCAGCTTACAGACGAGCAGCTTGTTGCAGCTGGTATCAACGGTGGTATGATCCGCCTGTCTGTTGGACTTGAAAATATCGACGACATCATCGCCGACTTAAAGAACGGCTTCGCAGCACTGTAAGGCAGAGCCAGTGGGGACGGTTCCTGTGACAACTTTTGTGAACAAAAATTCACAAAAGTTGTCACGGGGACTGTCCCCACTGGCCTCTATGCTTTTTGGATAGTACCTCGCCCTATCCCTGTGAGTCTTGCAATCTGTCTAACGGACAATCCTTCTGACTTCAAAGCTCTTATTGCTTTATCCCTCGCTTCTTTGCTGAACATTCTTAGCTCATTTCCACTCTCAACATTCAAAAGCGATTTCATTTTATCAATTGCCCATTTGTCACTTCTTTTCTCGTAGCAGTACTCCATACAAACATCTTCATTTGTAGCATTTACATATTCAAGATAACAATCATGTCCACCAAGCAAATCAATAAAGAGTGACGCATCCACAAATGAATTCTTTCTATCGTACATATTGTAGCTACTCCAACGATAATCACGAACTGTACTTATCCCTGCCTTTAATGGATTCTGCAAAATGTACCTATTAACAGACAGAAAATACTCTTCACTATCCACCAGTTCAGATTTATAACGCCCCTGGAACAAATGCCCCGTCCTATCATATTTCTTGTTATAATAATACGAATACCGGATACCAATCTTCTTCATAAATTCTGCAACATTGTCGTGTTCACTATAATAGATTAACATGTGAACATGATTACTCATTAAGCAATATGAACATATGGTTATGTCCAACTCTTTCGAATTCCTAGACATTAGCTTGATATAAAAATAATAATCTTGATCATCTTCAAATATGATTTGTTGACCGTTCCCCCTTGCAATAACATGGAGATAGCCTTTATCTCCTAAGCGCCTCGCACATCTTGGCATTAAACTCCCCCTTTTTCTTTATTATTTTTTGTCTGTATTTCTTTTAATACTCATAAGAGCATCTACGTAACCTTTAAGAATGTAACGCATTTTTTCATTCATCCCATTGTAATTATCAATAAATTCTCCCAATTCCGAATTTTTATCTATCACAAACCAATCAGGTTTTTTCTTGTTTTTCGTTGAAGAATCGACACCTGATAGCAGCCACTCAGGAGTAACCTTTAAAACATTGCAAATGATCATAATTTTATCAGATGATGGATTATTGCCCTTCCTTTTCCATTCGCTTATTGTACTCTGTGGAATTCCTGTTTTTTCCGAGAACTCCTTCTGTGACATTTTAAGCTCATCTATCCTAGATAACACCCTTTCTCCAATAGTCATAGCTGTTCTCCCTTCTTCACTTGAATACCTAAAAAACCGTTGTAATATAATTTATAAAATGCTATATTAAATGTAGGCAAGCACCCACTCCAAAGTGGATGCTCCCGTTCGATTATTTGCTCTAAATGGAGCCGCCTCTCCCGGTGCAGACAGGAGAGGCATTTTTTTATTTACGCTTAACTTCTTTTAGAAAAGCAAGCAATGATATGATCAGCGTACCAAGCGATATCAAAGTATCGATCACTCTTAGCACAATCGTAGCGATTTCAAAGACTGTCATAAGCACCACCTCCCTTCCTTGTAATTCAGAAAACTGAATAAGGCTCGGGAGGCTACCACCCTGTCATGGGTACTTCCTACGAAATTAGAATAACACCGAATTATCGGACAATCAATACACTTTTTCGGAATAATACATTTTCTCGAATTGTCGGTGTGAAAAAAGAGCCAGTGGGGACGGTTCCTGTGACAACTTTTGTGAACAAAAATTCACAAAAGTTGTCACGGGGACTGTCCCCACTGGCACAATTATGAGTCGATGTTTGCTTCTTTTGAGTTTTCTTCGATATACTGACGTCTAGGAGCAACCTCACTACCCATCAGTGTACTTGTAAGGGAGCTGGCCTCAGCACGGCTGCTTATCATAACCTGCTTCAGTACACGATTTTCTGGATCCATGGTTGTCTCGAAGAGCTGGTTTGCATCCATCTCACCAAGACCTTTATATCTCTGAATAAGGAACTTACCCTTATGCTCTCTTCTATACTTTTCGAGCTCGTCATCTGAATATAGATACTTTGCCTTCTTGCCCTCGCCCACTCTATAAAGTGGTGGAATAGCTATATAGATATGTCCATCTGTGATAAGCTCCGGATAGAATCTATAGAAAAATGTAAGTAGCAATGTCGCTATATGCGCGCCATCGACATCGGCATCGGTCATGATAATAATCTTGCCATAGTTCAGCTTCTCTATATCAAAATCATTTCCAAAGCCTGTACCAAAACCACAGCCAAATGCATTTATCATGGCCTGGATTTCTTTATTCTCCAGTACCTTGGCAACAGGAACCTTCTCTACATTCAGAATCTTACCACGAAGTGGAAGTATTGCCTGGTACTTACGGTTTCGGGCCGACTTCGCGGAACCACCGGCGGAATCACCCTCGACTATGAATATCTCACATTTCTCAGACTCGTTACTCTCCTGGCGCACCAGCTTACCATTTCCCTCAAAGGAGAACTTATTCAGATTAACCTTAGTCTTATTCTTAGCCTTCTCCTTCGCGGTCTCGACTGCTCTATCTACTATATCCTTAAGCACCTCGTAGTTACGGTCGAAGTAAACCGTCAGCTGCTCACGCATAATGGCATCCACAGCCGGAGTAACGTCGGTATTCGAAAGTCTTGTCTTGGTCTGACCCTCAAACTGTGGATCAGGATGCTTTACGGATATGATTGCCTGAATACCCTGTCTGATATCCGCACCTGACAGGTTACTATCCTTCTCCTTCAGAACCCCCAGTTCATTACGAGCGTAATTATTTATAATCTTCGCAAATGCCGCCTTATAGCCTGATACGTGTGTCCCGCCTTCTGGGTTGGTGATATTATTGGTGAAACCTATAACATTCTCATCGCCATCCTCGGTACAAACAAAGACTATCTCAGCCTCTATACCATTCTTCTCGCCCTTAAGTGTAACCACAGGAGAAGTCTTAGTAAGATCCTTGGAAATATCCTCTACAAAGGCAGCAAGTCCTCCCGGCTGGTGGAACACTTCGGGTGCGTAACCATCTCTTTTATTCTCAAATGTAATCGTCAGCTCAGGGTTCAGATAGCAGGTCTCTTTGATACGCTGTCTGATAGCACTGGACTTGAACTTAACTGTCTCGAATATGGTATCATCCGGATAAAGCGTAACCCTTGTACCCGTCTTCTTCGCAGGAACAGCCGGCTCTGATGGAAGCAAGCCATCAATCAGCTTCGTCCTTGGCTTACCATACTCATAAGTATCGTGATATACATTTCCATCACGGTACACGTCAACGATGAGCTTCTTCGAAAGCGCGTTAACAACCGCAGAACCTACGCCGTGCAGACCACCGCTTATCTTGTAAACAGAATCATTGAACTTACCACCTGAGTGAAGCACGGTGAAAACCACTCGCTCCGCACTCTTCTTCTCAGTCGGATGAAGATCAACCGGAATACCACGACCATCATCCTCAACAGTCGCCGAGCCATCCTCATTTAGAGAAACGTAAATGTTCTTGCAGTAACCCGCCAAATGCTCATCTACTGCATTATCTATTATCTCCTGAACCAAATGATTCAGACCAGTTCTTCCGGTACTACCAATATACATACCCGGTCTTAGTCTAACTGGTTCGAGTCCCTTCAGGACCTTAATCGATTCGGAATCATAATTATCATTTTTATTCGCCATATTATGTAAACCTTCCTCTACTTTTTGTTACCTTTGCCACCGCGTTTCACAGCCTTCATGTTAGAGAGCTGAATGCCATTAAACTCTGCAGAGTTGTCAGCTGAAACAGCAGATACTACATAGTCACCTCTTCTAAGTGATATCAGCTGAACTCCTCCAGCGCCCTTACCTTGAACCGGAATCTCTTCAGTCTTAACCTTGATGGAATATCCGTTATTAGTTTCAGCAACTATATATTCATCTTCAAAACCGACATAAACTATTGGTGACTTAATCGCCTGAGAGGTCTTACGCGAGGTATCGAACAGCGCCGCACTCGCCCTCTTCGCCTTACCTTCAGTAGTAACAAAGACCAGATTGTACTCCGGAACCATACCTCTGCACTGTTCAACCAGATTCTTAACCGTTTCCGAATCCATATTGCCCGCAGGGTTCATCTCAGAAACATTCATCATGGCTACTACATCCGCTGTATGGCTCATGTTACAGAACTCAAATATCTGTATACCCTTATCAGTTATCCTAAACTTCTTATCCTTCTTATTCTGCTTCTTTAAAATGTCAGACACCTTAATGATATGAACCATTCCCTCACTATCGAAAATAGCAATTCTATCGGTTGACATAACATTTAGGTCAAACTTTCTGACAACATCAGGGTTCTTCTCAAATACATTTCTAGGTGCTGACTTGATATAGAAGAATCGGTCCAGCAGGATGGTCTCTTCTGTAGCTACAACCTTCTCCTTCTCAACAACAACCTCTCCCAGATTCTCGATTACTGATCTACGAGGAATAGCATACTTCTTCTTCAGCTCTTCGATATCAGCTATCATCTGCTTCTTCATAGCTGCATTAGACTTGAGGAGCTTCTCATACTTAGCTATCTTCTTCTCAGCATCCTCAAGTTCCTTCTTCAGAACATCAACCTCAAGTCCTATCAGCTTCTGAAGTCTCATGGCCAGGATTGCATCTGTCTGCTTCTCAGTAAAATGTAACTCCTTCGCATCAGCTACAGAACCCTTATATCTGAACTTGATATTATCTGTCTTACCGAACATCAAACATTCCTTAGCTTCCTTTGTTGTAGCAGAACCACGAAGTATCTCGATAATAAGATCGATAACATCTACTGCCTCCAGAAGTCCACTCTTTACTTCACGAACATCTCTCTGATCAGCAAGAAGTCTCTCATACTTAGCAGTGTAAACCTCCCACTTATACTCAGTATATGTCTCAAGTATACGGCGAAGTCCCATAACCTCAGGCTTCTTGTTATAGATACAATTCATATTTACACTGTAAGTATCCTCAAGGCCAGCCTTCTTATATAAAATATTCAGTATCTTCTCTATCTCTTCATCCGTAGTACCCTTCTTAACATCTATAGCCAGGCATTCACCGTCCTTATCACCTCTATCAGCGATATCCACTACTGCAGGAAGCTTGCCCTGACGAACAAGGTCAGCAACCGTGTTCAGGAACTTCTCAGTAGAACCGATCATCGTATAAGGAAGCTCAGTAACACAGATAGACTTACGGCCACGACCCGCGTCACGGATTTCAACCTTACCTCTGACTCTCAGCTTTCCAAGTCCAGTCTCATATATCTGAATCAGAGACTCTCTATCTATATTGATAATTCCACCTGTAGCAAAATCCGGTCCCTTCACATATTCCAGAAGCTCCTCTGTAGTAATCTTAGGATTCTGGAGATATGCTATCTCTGCATCCGCAACCTCTTCAAGATTGTGAGTAGGAATATTTGTAGCCATACCAACTGCGATACCAGTTGCTCCAGAGGTCAGCATGTTAGGAACGAGAAATGGTATATGTACGGGCTCCTGCTCTGTACCATCAAAGTTTGGCATAAATTCACAGTACTTAAGATCCTTCAACCCTTCCTCTGCATACTGAGATATACGTGCCTCAGTATAACGCATGGCAGCAGCTCCTGAACCTGATACATCACCAAAGTTTCCATGAGGATCAACCAGCGGAATAGGCAGCTTCCAGTTCTGTGCCAGATTAACCAGACATTCATATATGGAGCTGTCACCATGAGGGTGATATTTACCCATGGTATCGCCGACAATACGGGCACACTTACGATGTGGGCTGTCGGACCTGGTCAGCTCTGATAAAGAGTAGATTACTCTTCTCTGTACCGGCTTAAGACCATCCTTAACATCTGGAAGAGCTCTCTCAGTAATAACGGACATGGCGTAGTCTACATAGTCCTGCCCCATTTCCTCTTCATAATCAATAGTTTTGATCTGTTCCATTTATATTTCCTCGCTTTTAAGATTCATCAGGCGTAGCCCTGAGAATGACATTATAAAAGAACCGACTGGAGTCCAGTCGGTTCATATTTTACCATATATAGTAGAAAGGTGCAAAGAGAAACACACGATTTTGTTGTTTTGCCACTTTCTACTCTTCTTCCTTCTCTTTCCTACCTCTATATCTAAATATCCTCGATATAAGCGCTATTATCAGGAAGTAAGTAACCGTCGTAACGAACAGTGGCATCGCTGTTTCGAGGCTCTCTGTTCTAATACTATTAAATACCTTCGTCATATCCTGAACTGAGATATATCCCACAACCGATGTCATCTTCACCAGACGAATAATAGCCTCCCGGTAGTCCTCCACTACATCCTCACCAGATTTAATAGTTAGATACTGGAAGAACTCACTAGGCGTGATGTTATCCACGCGTAGATCTCTCACGAATTCGCCGTCACCAATCTTCATAGCATTTCTGCGAATCAGCCTATAGACCTCTTCACCAAATACAAATGCAAATCCAATAGCTGCCGCTACGAAGCCACCGAAGTATACATTCTCATAGTATGAATAATACAGCGACATAATTATCATAATCGCAGGTATACCATGAATCAGCCAGGCCAGCAGTGTCGATAGTCCTCTTACCAGCAGATTACCTCTCTGACTCAGCAGGAATATAATCACACCCATCGGCGTACCAGCAAGCACCGCAGCCAGCACCATAAGCAGTGTTGCAATTATACCGCCAGCGAATATCCTAAGTCTATTTCCTTCCACAAATGCATCATGGAAGTCATCCTTAATAGCGAACAGGAATCCGCCGTGCTTCTCAGCCTCACGCTGCATCGTGCATATCGCAATTCCGCCACTATAATCAGGCTCTCCGAAATACATGGCCTTGGCCCTCTTATCACTAATAGTGATGGCACCGATACCCACGTCGAATCTCTTACCGGAAACTCCTGCAAGCACCTGGCTAAATGAAGTCTGCACCATATTAGGCTTATAACCATACTCCCTGCAGAATCCAATCAATATATCTATCTCATAGCCCACAATCTTATCTCTGGACTTATAAGCAAACGGAACCTCGCTGCCACTATATGCAACAGTAATAGAACCATTCGTATCTGGTAGATCGGAAAATTCTTCACTAACCTTGTTATCAGTATCATTTCCGAACCATTTATTATCCAGACTCTCCAGCTCGCCACTAGATTTAAGCTTCTGTACGTATTCGGTGTATTGATCCCTCAGCTCCTTACCTCTCTCATCTATAGGAAATATAAATGAATAATCAGAGCTCTCTACCAGGCCATCAATTTTGTTCAGTCTCTCTACTCCGCGCATTCTGGCTCTGATAATAGGCTCATCATCTACTGCGCCATTTATCTCACCGCTCTCCAGCGCCTTGTAGACCTCCTCTCTGGTCTCGAAAACCTTGACGACTGCATTTGGTAGCAGCTCATTCACTCTCTCCTCAAATATATATCCCTTCGGAACACCTACCGTCACCCTCTTATTGTTGAAGGCACTCACAGAATCAAGTCTCGGACCCATTTCATAGATTCGCCTAGCTACAGTTCCTACAACACATAGGACTATCAGGGATAGAATAATTATTAAATACTTCTTCGACTTCATTACTCCTCCCCCTTATCCTTCTGAGATTTGTAGTTAGGTGCACACTGCGCATGAATCTCGTCAGCCGGCTCCGCCCTGTCAAATGCCAATGTAAAATAATTATCATTATAAGGGTCATATGGTATCTCATAATACTTAAGCCACAGGAAGCATGCGTCCACTACCTTATCAGCATTTCGAATCTGTGAATCCAGACTCTTATATTCATCTGACTCTAATAGATGTACTACATAATTCGCCTGCATTTCCGGATCACCGATATTGAACTTATAATCCTCACCCGGACCCCCTGGACCAAACCATGTCTCTGCATATTCGTACAGGTCATCCTTCTTATCATAGGAAGTGAACTGACCATAGCCGTAGCCTCCATCCTTATTAACCCACTGATTAGTATCATTATAGAAACCATTCGTCGAATTCTTCACTCTGGACTCCAGGAAATCCTTCTTCTCTATGGTCTTACGGTTGACCTTCTCAGTATATTCATCGTCCTCCAGGCCCCACAGATTATTATTATAATCCTCCAGATTAGAAGCCTGAAATTTCGACTCTGCCTTCAGATTGCACATTACTCCCAGAACAGCAGTCTCATTCTCATCGAAATGCTCCATGAGTAGATTATAGAGCATTTGATCCTCTGACATATCCCCTAAATCCTTGTATTCCTTGGAAGGAAGTATAGACACCTTCTCCTCAATCGGAGTATCATCTATAACCTCGTGTTTCTTGAGAAATGTTCCCGGCAGCACAATCTCTGTTATAATTAAAACAGCAAAAAGGGCTATACCAATAATGATAATAGCCTTAAATCTTCGGAGCTCGAAGCTTCCGTCCTTATCCTCTTCTATCCTCTTAAGACGATTCTTCTCTCTAATAAGAGCCTCTTCACGCATATCACGAGACTTCTTATCATTCTCAGCTCTCTTTCTCCTGATTTCCTGTCTATGCTTATCGATCTTAGCATTCTGTTTATCACGCTGCTTCGCGATAAATTCATCTGTCCTCTTAGTAGCAGCATCGAATTTCTTCTGCCTCTCAGAATTACCCTCTACATAACGCTTCTGAATTCTATCTCTGTTCTGACTGATACGAGCATCACGCTTCTCGCGCTTTTTCTGCAGCAGCTCGTCATCTCTGGCACGAATCTTCTCCAGTCTCTCATCATTTGTCTCGAGGAATCTATCCCTACGCTTGTCTGCCTTATCGATTTCAGCAACACGTCTCTCGTAACTCTTCTTAGCTCTCTCAAGCTGTTTTTTACGTCTAGCTTCTCTTATCTCGTCACTCGAGCTATTAGAATTCTTGTTTCCGCTGGACTTCTTACCTGACGAATCACTCATCTAAGTAATATCTCCCTTCATAGCCTAAATAACACCAAATAGTCTAAGTGGTAATGCCACAATAAATAGAATAACTATAAATAGTGGTATACCCTTCATATACACCTTGATGTCAGCCTTACTCATAGTCATGTGGAAGAACATCGATACTCCCACATAGCCTAGGATAATTTTGAGCCATAGCATACCTGAACCCA
The DNA here is from genome assembly GCA_002368685.1 of Lachnospiraceae bacterium UBA3801. GTDB lineage: Bacteria > Bacillota > Clostridia > Lachnospirales > Lachnospiraceae > Eubacterium_Q. The sequence goes on along the minus strand of DFEN01000039.1, from coordinate 3,599 downwards.
GAATATGAATCCAATAGAAGCATCCATATACCACGACAGCTCCCACAAACATAGGCGCCGACGAAGTAAATATATTCTGAAGGGCAACCAGAACTATATTACCCCGGTTCCTGAAATTAACATGTCCCAGCGAATCATCTACATGCTTGAATAGTGCAACCTCTGTAATCTCGGCTCCCGTAATAACCGCTAGAAATGCGTGCGCCATCTCATGTATCATAACACCTGGGAAAAATGCATAATTAACTATAGCAGTCGCCGCTTTTGGGGCAAGCATCATGCTCAGCCCCAAAATCAGCGATTCTTGAATTAGCTCAATAAAATATCCAACTGCTATTATAACAAATGGGAGCAGAACTGCAATAATAAGAGCATATAGCACTGGAATATCGTGTATTTTGTTGTAATAATCAACTATTGTTGATAGTATTTCCTTGATCTTATCCATAATCTTATTTCTTGTTCATACCTGCCGGATGATTAGCTGGCTTATCCTTGATGCCGCCTCGTCTCTTGAAATCCTCCATTGATCTATTAGTTTTAGCCGACAGCTTATCACTTTCCTGAGTCATCTTGCGACTCATATTTCTCATGCGGTTTATAGCAGCATCTCCGCTTAGCTCCAGCTTAAGTCTCTCCGGAGTTATAGTCCTATCGGACAGATAACTCTTCATAATAGACTTAAATTCCGAACTATTCTTGATCTCGTTCTTAAGATTATTGAAGCCCATATTGTTAAATGCCTTAATAGAGGCAGGACTGTTAGAATTAGCAAGCTTAAATATCATAATATCAGCAGCCTGATCCATAAGCTTCGCTTTACCAGCTGCATCTCTTGGAATAGCAGTCATTGTAGATATATTACTCTCAGCCCTTATCTTTCTATTCTCTGCAATCTTAAGACGGAACTTTTCTACAGTCTTCTTATCGTTTGGATGCTCCAGATTATATCTCGTTACGAGAGTATTCATTAATTCTCTGGAATACTGCTCTATAGCTTGAGCTCCACGAAGTCTGTCCTTACCACCTTCTGTAGATGGTCTTCTGCTCTTCTCAGACTGGTACTGCTTAGAGTAATATATTGTTTCATCCAGGCTATTGAAATAATTCTCGAATTCAATTGTTTCCAATTGTTCGCCAGCCAGATCATTCATCTTACTATATGAACTACGTAATCTGTCTAAGGCTTCACGTAAATTCTTATGCTCTGCTGTCTCACTTCCGAAGAAGAATATAGACTTGGATGAGTTGAAGTCACAGATGGCAAGAGCCATTACATCCATAGGATTTGTCTCATTAACCACCTCTGCTGGAACCATAGGTGATATTGCAGACTCCTTCTCCTGAGCTATAAGCTTATCTCTATCCTTAAATGTAATACATAAATCCTTGAAATACTTACTTTCATATCCTAGTAATTGATTCTCCTGACACTGCATAGCAATAGATTTCATTTGATTCATGAATCTATTACGGTCATAATCTGTAAGCGTAGTTTTCTCGATTTCTGTAATAAGGCTAGCCATCTTACCAGCTATTAATTCTTGCTCCGGACTACTATATAAATCTTCCTTCTTGCCTAGCTGTACCTTCTTGGCAGCGTCCTTCGTAAGCGCAGCATACATAATATAGAACTGAGATAGGACTCCTATATCCTCCATAGTCCAACCTTTTTCCAGTCCTACCTTCATACCCTTGAGACATGCCTTAACACCTCCCAGACCTCGTGGCTCCAGAGTTCCTAAATCCTGAGGATTATTAGACGTATCAATAAAATTAAGGGTCCTCAGAGTCGGTGAGATAACTGGATCATAGATTGAATTATCCATTATATCAAGCATATTGAGAAGTCTGACAGTCTGACTATAGATACTCTTACGGTATAGCTCCTCTTTATCAGGAGTAAGCTTACTTTTATCCTTATCCTCTAAATAATTAGCATATGTATTTATAAGCTTCTCACTATTATTACGTAAATCATATATAGGATACATCTCTCGAGATTTAATAATCCTATCACCTAAACGTTTTTCTCCCTGAAGCTGAGTATTAATATATGCGAGTGGTGCTTCAAACACTCCAGCTAGTGGCATTCTAGTATTGATATACTGATTATGGTAGCCTCGAAGTATTCGATTCATTGGAGCGGTGACAGCGTTATGATAATACTCATATTCTTCGTCATTTATCTCATGATTATTCCTCTTATTAATTAGAACATCTTCAAAATCATCTACTGAGGACTTAACATTTGCCTTTAATCTATTATAGGCATCTCTATCTAAAACCTCGTGAATATTTGTATCAGTCTGTCTTGCATTAGGCGTAACCATTTTGCCATATCCAGGATGATAACCACCTCGATCAAAAGCCAGATTTATATCAGAATAATCATCCGGATCATCCAGAGCTAATCTACGCTGATCGAGTGTAATATCCGTATCTCCAAATATACCAGTTGGCTTCATATCAGTCATTATCTGCGCAGCATTGAAGACAAAATAATCTCTTATAACCTTATCATAATCTGCCTGGCGATGGAGCTCATTATACTCCATATTATTTATTTCTTCTTCATTAATGAAGTTCTCACCATTAGGCTCTTCTTCAGCTTTTGTGGTTTCAACCTTAGGCTGTTCCTCAGGTTTTGGATTATCTACCT
>DFEN01000039.1:0-858 GCA_002368685.1 Lachnospiraceae bacterium UBA3801 | reverse complement strand
GTTTTGGATTATCTACCTTAGGCTGTTCCTCAGGTTTTGGATTATCTACCTTAGGCTGCTCTACGACCGGTGGAACCTCTGGCTTCTGCTCGCCCTCCTCCAGCGCAACATTCTTCAGCTCCTCCTGGAATTCCTTCTCCAGATCCTCTTCAGATATTTCAAGATTTTCAGCCTGCTTATCCATCTCGAAGGACTTATTCAGCTCCTCCAGAGCCTCCTGATATCTCTTCTCAGTTTCATCATCCACAAATGTCTGATTAGGATTAGATGGCTGACCTGCATTCGCAATAAATGGTGGTAATACCTCCTCCTGCTCAAGCTTAGGAGGTGACTGAAGCTCATTATCCTGCTTTAATGGTACCTCTTCATCATCTTCAATGTTGATCATATTAGAATCAGCTATTCCAGCCTGATTTAAATTCATTCCTTCCTGCTCTTCAATATTAGGTTGTTCCTCTACATGAGGCTGCTCCTCAATATGAGGCTGTTCCTCTACATGAGGTTGCTCTTCAACATGAGGCTGTTCCTCTACATGAGGCTGTTCCTCTACATGAGGCTGCTCCTCCACGAGCCTGAAGTTAGCAATATCTACATACTGTCCGCATGCAAATTGCAGTGCATATCTATGAGCATTCACATAGCTAAGAGCTGGATCATTCTTATACTTCTCACATAGAGCATATAGTGCTGTAGCGATCTGACCCTTCTCAAGTATCTTACTATCATCCAGTCTCTTATTCCAGGCTCCCTGGTATACGAGGTTAAATTCATTCTTAAGTTCAGGATTTACAACCTGACCAGAAGCCTCCATCTGTTTAATCTGAGCATCAATTGCTCCTATGAAGCCACCAATTCCGC
>DFEN01000139.1 GCA_002368685.1 Lachnospiraceae bacterium UBA3801 | reverse complement strand
AAAGGTAGCTTTACAGACTTTACTTTATTAGGGTCATCAAGTCCCATGAATAGTATCTGCTGACCTGTAGGCTTATAAATGATAGGATTAGCAATGGTTTTAGGTATCTGAAAGTAATCTCGTAGGCCCCACTTATCTATACCCCATACTACCTGCGCCCATACAGAGTTCTTAATAGTATTACCTACTTTTCTGAAAACAACAGCGTGTACTTTAGGGTTGTTAATCATAATAAGAGGAATCATCTCAGAAATAAAAGAAGATTTAGCTGAACCTCTTCCGCCTTTAAACACATAATGAACGTGCTTATGGTCTAAAATGTCATCCATGGCATTAAAATATATTGGCGAAATAGCTTCGTTGACATCAAGTATGAGTTCTTCCATATCATTCTCTCCTTAATACAAGATGTACTTCTTTTCCACTACCACCATTGCCATTGGCAATATCTTCCATCTCTTTGAGTCTGCGATTAAGCTCTTTAGCGGCACTTGTTCTCTCTTGTAGTGACGCATCAAGTCCAAACTGGTCCTTCACTTCTCCTCGCATAACTCCTGTAAGATACATGAGTACCTCTTTTGTGTCAGCAATCTGTGAGTCTCTAAACTCTTCCATTCTTGCTGAAATCTCATCTCTAATGTAGTCCCTAGAAAGAAGTTCTTTGCCTCTCTTGACGTACTGTGCATCAACATTTTTAATAGTAGGTCGCACAGTGTAGCCTGCTTCTCTTGCTGCCTGTGTAGCATCCGCATACTTGATGTACAGAGTAATAAATCGGTCTTCTTTGGGAGAAAGCCTCTGACCATTTCTAGTAGTCAGAGTCGTATTTATCATATCGTCTTTAATTCTCTCGGCCAAATCATCTTTGGCATAGTCAGGCACTCTTGAATCACCTATCATTCGTAGTCCTCCTTTTTAACTCATTAAAAATTCTCACAAGCACTTCCTCCGTAAAGTATATTTCCTGCTTAGCCATGTGCTTTTCTAGTGTAGCATACTGTTCAAGTAACAACTTACCGAAGGTAAAGTAGCCTGTGTATGAGCCTTTTATTGGATGCTTTTTGGCAGACTGTTCTTCTGCCCACTTACGCATCTTCTCAATACTCAACCGTTTCTGCATAAAGAAAGCACAGTCTAAAAGAGTGGAGGTACATATGAGTGCAGGATTTTGATGATACTCGTCAATGTAAAACTGAAAGTATTCACCCTTCCATGTCCTAAAACTTATAGTGGAGTAGTCAGGCTCTCTCATCATTCTGCGTGTAGCCGTCTCAAAAAAATATGGTATTTTGTAAGGCTCACCTAAATAATAATCAGCATGACCTACATCCCAGACCTCTCTGTCAGTCGTCCTCAGGTTCAGCATTAAGATAAGCTCCTTTCATGTAATCTATGGCCGCCTCGGCATTGTTTTTGGCAAACACTCTTTCATACCCGTCATTCTGTGAATCAACAGGCTCTTTACCCTGGAACGCATAAAGTAAGTCCCGCATAAAAAGAACAGTATAAACTCCTGAAGCCGATTTAAAAATCTGCTTGTCAGAATACTGTCCTTTATAGTAAAAGCTGTCCTTAACAATATACATCCTCACTAATTTACCTTCTCCGCCATAAAACTGAGAAGTGTTAATAACAATGTGGGTATGATAGAGCTGGTTCATAGCCCTAGCTATAGTATTAGCAGTAGAAATGGGGGTAGGTGCCATAATTATACCTCTCTTTAGTAAATATACTATAACACTAAAAAGAGGTACAATCAACTCATCTAAACAATCCAACCGTGGCGGTATTAGTAATTTAGCCTCCTAAATAATCTGTGATGAGCTGAATTTATTCCGATGCCGTGTGTTTGTGTTTAAGAAAAACTGCCTGGCTATTTCCGCACGTATTAGTTAAGTTAATGAGCGCAGTCGGTCTTATAGTTTAGACAAAACTGTGTCCGTACGCCGAAGTGACTCGGTATTACAAAGAAAAAGATTAGCGTCGGTCTTTCTAAAACTACCTGGCTGTGTCCGTACGCCTCTCGCTCAGCGAGCTGTCGCTCGAACAGATGTTCGGGGTAGGGGGTGGTCACGTAAAAAGAGGGAATGTTTCACGTGAAACATCCCCTCGAACATATGTACGTTATTTAATTTGTGAGTAGATAAGCACTAAGCCGATAAGCACAACCGCCAAAAACGTTGTTATCATGCAGTCATCACCGCCCCGTCTGTTATTTCCTTAGTGCTCTTATTAGCGTTGTATGCGTCCTCATATGCTTTAACAGTATATGCACACTGCAAAGCATCTCTAAGCGTTGCAAAGCTTAATCTGTATTCTACTTTTCTGCCCCCGTTGTAGTGTTTTATACGTGCATCTTTAAACATCATTGCAACGGCTGAAATAGTCATCAAACCACTACCGACACGTACTCCAAAGTCTACACCCCATTTTTTCGTTGCCTCATCTGTGCCTCTATTCCATACGCTAATCATGTTACTACCAGAACCACGTTGTGCAATTACTGTTGACACGTTGTTAAAGTCCAGCGTGTCGATGTTCTCATGTACAGTCCATGCCTTGTCTGCCTTAAGTACGTTAAGCAACTCATAGAAGTTGTCATCAAAAACCTTGTTAAAAAGTGACATCTTAGTTGCATTTTCTTTATTAAACATAAAACCTCTTTCCTAGTGTTTTTACGTGTCACTAGCCACAAACAATGTGTGTAATAAAGCGTTATTGCTTTATCTGATAATACAATATCACAGTCATATATACTTGTCAACAAGTATGACAAAACTTTTTTAACTTTTTTCTAAAAACAGTCGCAACGTCAGTATTTATGCGGTTTCTGGGATCATCACGTATATCTCTTTTTGAGTTTCTTCTTATTATATATGTATTTGAGTTTATGTCATCACAATATAATTGTTTACAATTATATTGTGTGCGAGCAGTCACCACCTGACCTGCGCAGCAGTCAGCGTGCCTGCCTGCCAGGTCCGCATATACCACCTACCGCGTGTGTGCGGCCGGGGTAAACTAATGGCAAAGATGGGCCGAATGGCTAAATGGAGAACTCCTGTGACTCCAGAATGGCGGCATAATGGCAAGCAGGCTAAATACCTGCCTACCTAAATACCTACCAAGGTGGGCAGGTGCTATTGTGCAATTTGACGAATGGTTTGTGGCAAGATGGGATTCCAGTTTTATTCTACTAGGGGTCAAACCGACACTTTATCGAACAGCCGTTCAACCGCTTGGAGGCAAGCGCAGTATTCATGAGTAGTCCAGCGTTTGTGCAATTTGCACAATGACCTAAATTTGGCTAATGGGAATGCCTAAAATAGCCCTGGAAACTTGATTTGAATCAAAATTTCTTGATTGGAATCAAGTTTATTTACCAGGGCCAGGCTGTTCAAAGAGACTAGAATCAATTGGAGGTGGAAGACGGAAAGCTAGATATTCACTGATTGGAAAGATGGTGAACAGATAATGGCTAGATTTAATGGCTATATAATATAGGGATATACATCTATATATTATGGTGGATATACCTAATATAGAAAGCATCTTTATACCGCCCTCTTTTGAGATTGTGTAGAATAATAGGAGTATAGTATTTATCTATACCCCTATTTGTATTATGGTTGTATATAGATATATGGTGACTTGTCTTTTTCTCCGCCATTTTCCACTTTTTACTCTAAGTCATAGATATAGTTAAGGTGCTTCTCTAATCTTGGTTCATCCTTTTCATCTAAGCACTCTATATACCAATTACCTTCTTCACACTTCATGGTCATAGGTATCTCTTCTTCACCGTCTACTCTACAGTTATTATTCACCATAGACATTACCTCGCCTACTTTCTCCCAGGTATTATCTGCTACTGAATATAGTTTTGTCATTTCTTATTCTCCTCTCAATCCTCATAGAAGGCTCTTCTTGCCTGTTCTCTTTCACCCTCTGCTATAAGCTGTTGCCTTCTCTTTATGTCTGTCTTTGTGGTGCGCCCTTCACAGGGCATTGTTCTTGTGCTTTCGCCGCACTCTTTGAAATAGATACAGTTTCTACATGGATATTGGCACATATTATCTCCTTTCTACTGCAAACAGTCTTACCAGACCTGTGTCGCCTTTCATTACTACAATAGGTTCTCCATCGTGACACTCTGTAATGTCTATATTAAATCCATTCTTTGCAAGTCTTACTATCTCCTCTAATGCCGATTCTGTTATTGTAATTGTTGCCATATCTCTAATCTCCTTTCTATCAATATAACGGATGTGCTAATGAATAATAATCCATTCCACAACTTGCTGCCTGCCACTCTATAAAATCTTCTGTGCTGATGGGATTCAATTCATAGCCCCTATTCTCTAACTCATATCCAAGCTTTTGAACTAGCTTGTCATACGGACCTCTCTGCTCTTTCTGATACTCATAAGCTCTCCATAAATCATTGTCTGAATAATCCTTAAACATATTGGTATTCTCCTTTCGGTGCGCTCTGCACTGTGCGTGTTTTCTTTACAAGTATAGAATAGCATAGGCAGAGCACACCTCTCAACAGGAACTTAATGTCTTGCATTATATGCCCATATAATATCCTTTATCTTTAGGCCATCTTGATAGCTGGCATATACCAATCCATTACTTGCTACATGGCTATCGAATATCTCCAGTAACCTCTCTACTTCTTCCACCCACTCTTCTGCTTTATCTATATCATCCATGGATGCTGTATTATCTTCATAGAGGTCCGACACTCTATTGTGCGCCCTATCTAGGGCATTATACAGCTTGTGCTGATTCTTCTCCCATGAACATACGGGATATAACTTCTCACCTGTTATCTTATCTCTATACAGTTTGGTCACGCTTCTACCTCCACTACTGCCTTTGCTGATTCTCTCTTGAACTCCTCATAATCATACTCATTCATTATGCGGATAGATGATACATAGCAGGCTTCTCCATATATTTTAAAGAACTCTATACCACATTCTACGCTTGTGCTGGAAATAAGCTCTTCCAGATTGAATGAATAAGAATATGGCATCTCATATCTGTAATGACCATCTTCATGTTCTGCCCCATATAATCCCCAGGCATGTGCTATAACTACTACATCCTCTTCACCTACTCTTGTTGTTCTTCCAATCTCGATATTTAACATGGTAATCTCCTTTCAGGCGCTTTGCGCTTCTGTGTGTGCTTGTTTACAAGTATAGAATAGCATAGGCTATTCTATACTTCAACTGGAATTATCTCTTTGGATACCTTCTGTAGTAATCATCACAGTTTACAAACAGGTCTGAACAAATGGGCAGAAGGTTTGCCAGTGTTTCAAGATTCTGCTTTGCTACTGGGTCTAACGGGTCTGTTGATTCACCCTCATCTTCTAGCCACTCAACTACTGCATCTTTCATCTTTGCAAGGATTCCTGCGTAATCTGTATAAGTTTCGAGGTGATGGTTCTCTCTCAACTGCACATACATAGGCTCCTCATTCTCTTGTTTTGCAAAAATAACATGGTCACTCATGGTAATACCTCACTTTCATTGAAAAGTTATTTTGTTTACAAGTACAGGGTATCACTTGATAAGATACCTTTCAACAGGAATCATTGTGCAGAACTGCACTTCCCATCCTTTACGACTCTTTATCCTCTCTACATTTTTAAGGTAGTTCCATGCATCTTCTTCTGACTGAAACTCCTTATTGATATAATCAATCTCTTCTCCCCAAGCATTTACTTTGGTGAGCTGATAGAATTTTCTTGTCTCCCTCATATTATTCTCCTTTCATCTCTGAGGTTCTACCTCATAATCTTTATTCTTTGTGGTATGTTTCTTATGTCTGGCATAAGCCCAAGCTGTTTCAAGTGAGAGGTTCTCCTTCACTATATGAGCTGAATCTTTATTATAGCGGACTACCATGTATTTTCTCATCTGGTATACCCCTTTCTATATTCTGTAGTTATTTTGTTTACAAGTATATGGTATCATCTGGTATAATGCCTTTCAATGGGAATATATCTAACTCATTTCCTGTCGATTCCAGACGTTCTTCTGCATCAGTCGATAAAATATACTATAATGAAATAAAAAGCTGAAAAGGCTAAGCCTAATGAATGAGATAATAAAAGGTCGTAAGAGCTGTGACACTTCTTACGACCTGTAAACACACACATTATTGTAAGTAGAGGTTATCTGCTATTATACCTTCTTCATCTGTGGTTTCTAAATACTCTCTATCTGCCCACATTGCTTCTTCCATTACTTCGTCATCTGGGTAATCATCACCATCACCAGTTCTCTCTAAATACCATCTGCTAGGGGTTTCACCATCACTGTACCAGCTCATCTTATCATCTCCTTATAATCTTCTATTGGCATTTCCATCTCGTATGTATTATCTGCCGTTTCCTTTCTCAGCATCATAGATATTACCTCTTCTGTTCTATGGTCATATATGGGATAAGCATACATACAAGAGTAGGAATAACTTGATGCTCCTACAATATGAAGTTTTTCACCTCTAAGGTATGTGCAGTCTGAGCATATCTGCTGCCAGCTGTCTCTCTTCTTTTTAGATACTCTTCCATATACTTCATAAAGGGTATTGCCATCGTGTCTTCTGTAATTCATATCATGGATTAAACTCTCACCCATCTTTGTTCCATACTTAATCATTGTTGCCATAACTTTATTCTCCTTTCATATAAGGGATAATCACTTGATTATCCCAGACTGCATATTTACCTTGTACTGTGTATAGCCTTTTTCATGAAGTATCCTTACTGTCTCAGCGGCTTCTCTGATATAAGGCATTAAACCTTCTTGAAATCTGAACCAATCTGAAATAGTGTACTCACTTTTGCCAGCATCTTCTGCGAACTTATCGTTATACTCCTGTATTCTTCTGTTATTCTCCTCGACAAGCTCTTTGGCGAACTCATCTTTCTTAGAGGTCTCATCATTATCTAAGATGAACACTCTCCCTTTTTCGTCTACAAAATATCCTTTCAGCATAATCTCTTCTCCTTTGTGTGTTATTGTGACCCGTTCAGCACTTCTGACGGAGTATACTCAGCATCAGGAGTACTTACTAGCTGTCAATTACTGTTTACAAGTATATTGTCTCACAGCTAGTAAGTACCTTCAACAGGAACTTATTCTCCCATCAAATATCCTCTATCCTCATCATAATAGAACATACGGTGCTGAACATACTGACCACAACAGGCATCACCTTTAAAGAACTCAAACTTACCTGTCCATATATACATAAGACCATTGATATGCTTCTCTGTCCTATATATTTCGTGACCATATTTTTCTAATTCTCTCTGTAACCAATCCATCGCCTCATCATAGCTGACTTCTGACAGAACCATTGAATAATGATATTTATCCTCTTTACACTCGGTTGTAAACTTTCTCATAGTACCTCTCCTTTCGCTATAAATCTGCCATATCTTGCATGAGGGAAATAGTTAATGTTTCCATTAAATACGAAATAGGGTTTACCACCTCTGCCTTTCTTCTTCTCTACTGAAATATACTCCTCTTCAAGTAAATCTGTATCACCACTGCATTTCAGTATGCCCTTCATCAATCTATCAATCTCCTCACCTATGCTTGTTATCATAATCGTAGGTGCGCCCATCTCTTTGAGCTTGTTTTCTCTGTCCATGAATGTAGTTATTGCACCGTCTATAATATATTCTTTAATAGTCATGGATTATACCTCTCTACTGAAATCACATAGTCACCAGCAATCTCTATTGCCATTCTGTTTGCGTCATCTAAATCATTGGCTTGGACTATGACATAGTTCTCATAGTCCTTTTCGCCATCATTATCTGTAAACCATATAATGTAGTATTTCATACAAGCTCACCCCTTTCATTAAGAAGTCTGCCATACTCATCAACAAATCTTGTAGAAACTACATCCCACCCCTCAACTTTAAGCTGAGCAAAGTGTACGGGTATAGCCTCTACTGGACAGTATGAAAATCTCTCATCTCCTAAAACATTCTCTGATTTAACCTCAATCTGTATCATAGTGGTCTCCTTTCACAATCAAGTGTGTTTGTTTACAAGTATAGAATAGCATAGGTATAAAGAAAAAGCACTAGGAACTTTGACATCCCTAGTGCTTACCGTCAATCATGTGTTGCGTGGAAGTTCTCTATCGCCCACTTATTACCAGTGGCATAGACCTGTCTCTTAGTTCTCTCATAGGCTGACTCTCTGGGTCTATATTCTCTATTATCCGTTATTGCTATAAACGGATTATTGTCAACTCTTACTCTACCTCTTCCAGGTACTATCTCAAATCTTTCGCCCATCTTTATTCTCCTTTCTCTTCACTTGCATAAGGTATCTCTGACAAAGCAAAGATTTTAATACCCCTATACACAACACTTATTTCTGACGGGTAATCAGCATCATTCTTTCTCGGAACTGCATCAATATCCAACTCCAGTGTCTGCGCTATGCAAGCTACTGTTTCCTCTGAAACATGGAGTTTTGTCGGGTCAGCACTGATATTCTTTAGCTCATATCCTCCATCTCTAAAGCACTGACTGAACTGGAACATTGCATCCAGCTGACTGTCAAGCCATCTCTCTACCATTGATTTGTTCATTTTCTTTCCATAATACTCTGGTCTCATAACTAATCTCCTTTCAAACATGAGTTATTTTGTTTACAAGTATAGAATAACATGGGTATTATTCACCTTCAACAGGAACATTCTTCTCTTTCTGATTTGCCGCATAAAGCTCTGGGTAAAACACATTTATGACCTCTACAATGTCACACTTCATAACACTGGCGAGCTTAAACAGTCTCTTAATGGAAATATCATAAGTACCATTTATATTAGAGTACAGGTTCTGATTGGTAATGCCTGCACTTAATGATAGCTGTCTTAATGATTTTATACCATGACTTTCCGCTAACTTCAATAACCTTTCTTTTAATGCCTTTGATTCATCTGTCATTCATATATCCTCCTTTAAATAAACTCTATAAATAACCATATTAGTATTATAAGGAACAAACTCATGCTTTGTTCTCCTTTCCACTGAACATCTGTGTCAGTCTTGCTGAGAGAACCTGATTGTTATTACACTCATCACAGCATCTGGCATTCTCATCTTTAACTACTGGCCAGGGGTTATTACCCCAGCCTGTATATTTCTTACCACAGATACAACATATATTCTCCTGATTATTCATCATCTTCAACATCCTCCTTATTCTGTAGTGCTGTGTCAATCACCTCAAGCCTAATCGTGGACTTTCTCTTATTGTCCTCGTTCTCTACCTGATGCACAAGTATGGTCTTTGCAAACTCTCCTGCCTCTTCGATAGTGTCAAACTCAAACCATGCCTCATAATAATTGACCTTCAAAATAACTCTGTACTTCATAACCTTTCTCCTTTCAGTTTGCTAAAAATGGGTCATTCCACCACTGGTCTTTCTCTGCTACATCATTTATACGGATATTAGAGTGTGTTTCCATCACTCTTTTATCTTCTGCATCTGGATTATTCAACATCCTCTCTAAAACTTTCTCGGCATGCTCTCTGCTTGTGCCACAAGTATAGATAAGACAAGTTCCATATTTCTCTGTATCACCTACGATTGTATATTCTACCATATCTCTCACCTCACACTCTCATACACTCATCAAGACGGATGCTATATCCTGCTGATGTTTTGAAACTGCTATGATTAACTCCATATCTGATTTTAGCAGTACGCAACTCTTGTGGCTCACCGAAGTTAAATCTGTATACCACATAATCATCAATACCATAGAGAATATCCATTATCTCTATTCCACCCCAATTACTCAGACAATATGTAGCAATAGGTCCTCTCTCGTTGTAATGTTCAATGACTTCCTTTGTAAACTTACCCATAATCTTTGTTCTCCTTTCAAACTTGTGTGTTTTTGTTTACAAGTATAGAATAACATGGGCTAAACACTACTTCAATAGGAATTAAAGAAATACCGCACAAAATATGATGAATAAAATCAACAACCACATAATCACAGCTCCTTTCTCATCTTTTCATAGATTTTATAGAGTTCCACTGAAATCTTTGCTTTGGTCAGCTTGTTATCCTCTATCTTTTCCCTTAACTGCTCGATTTCTTCTGAGAGGTCATCTACAAATGTATGCCAACTCTCTACTTCTTGCTCCATAACTAAGAAATCTGAATTAAACTCCAGCTCTTCCCTCGTATTCTCATATAGCCAACCATCTACTTCGTTAGCCACCTCATCTCCCATCTCATCTCTGATTACTTCTACCACGTCATCTGATGTAAGGGGCGTAAATGTACGCCCCGATTTTGTTGACATAACATGAAAATCACGGAAATCACTCATCTTCCTCTGTCTCCTTTTCTCTTTCTACCCACTGTAACTTGTAGTCCTCATATCTATATGGCTGGTGCTCTATCTCCCAGTTCTGACATACAAGATATGCCTGATTCCAGTTAAGATTCAGCCCTAAAACTAAATCTTCTGCCCAGAACTTATCAAGCTCTAAAGGCTTCTCTTTGTAATCCCACTCTGCTGTCTTGTCCCCGTAGTTTACTTTCGTAACAAACTTAGGACCTGCTTCTGTCATTACCAGTACATAATAGTGTTTCTTGGTTTTCTTTGTTGCCATAACTCATAGCTCCTTTCAATAATTAAAGTGTGTTGTTGCTTACAAGTATATGATACACAAGGCAACAACACACTTCAACTGGAAGTTTATTCCTCTTCGTAGTCTATATCATAAGTGTTACAGGCGTCTTCCAAACAGGCACAAGTATCATCTGAGCTGAAATAGTTGAGAAAACATCCTACTAAATCCTCATCTGTAATACCATTCTCTCTGAGCTTATCCAATAACTCACATTCATAATCTCTACTATATGGCTTACTCATCTTGTTCTCCTTTCTCACATCAAATCCATGATGTAATCCATCTCTAAACCATATTCATCGGCCATCATTTCTTCAACATCATCATAGTCACCGCCTTCTTCTAATATGCGGTATAGCTCAGCACGGGCTTCTCTCTTACGCCTAAGTGCTTCATCTTTTCTCATACCATCTCTTCTCATAAGTACGGTCTCAAAGTTATCCATAGTTAATCTCCTTTCACACTACAAGCTCCACAAACTTACCGTTCTTTTTAACACATCTGTAGTCCCTGCCATTTGTTTCATCTTGAATGATATATCTTATACCCCCTTCAAATGCACCATACTCTCTGACTATTCTGCCGTATCTGCCTTCACCATTTTTATCTGTAAACATTACATTATTCATGATTGTTCTCCTTTCAATCTGTAATCCTGAAAAAGTAATCTAACTCTTCGCCTTTAAGATTCTCATAAGCATAGTCCTGTGTCTCATAGAAAAGGTCTGAATAGAGCTTGCTCAACTCCTCATTTCCTCTCTCATACCAGAACCAGCATGAATGATTAAGCACCATTACAAGGTCTGTCAGGTATCTGTAGTCATCTTTCCACTCTTTAAATGCTCTCTTATAAGTGTCCTTGACTGCGCTGATACCAAATGCATCGGCAATTCTAAAATCTTGCCAGAATGTTGTTGTGAACTCAGTTTCCATATTCATATCTCCTTTCAAATATGTGTGATATATTTTGTTTACAATTACACTATAAACAAGCACAATTATCCTTTCAACAGGAATATTTATAAAATAAAAAGTCGCCTTATTAGCGACTTTTTTCCATCAAATCTTTGTAAAATAAACTATTTTCTATTCTATAGAAGAAATACTCGTTCCATAACTCATTCAAACTCACCTTAATCACTTTATTTCGCTTGATATACATATTTTCTAAGTATTTAAGATTTTGAAAATAAACGACTTCATCCGCTTCTGTCAATCTATAATCCATCTTGATGTTTTCAAATACTCGCCTGTCTATCTCATCTGAATACTCTATGTAAGGTATATAAGCTCTATGCTTCAATATTTCATCCCACATTATAGAGTAGTTTGGAATAGGATTTAAGATTGTAAAGCCTTCTACATACTTCTGTACTACCTTCTTAAATGTGCCCATATACTCAACACAGTTCATCCATTCAGACATATCATTATCATAAATGGAAGCGCTGTCAAAATATCCATAAACTATTCTAGGAGAATAGCCTTTGCCTATAGCGTGTAGCAGTGTCATATATGCTATCTGCATACCTTTAAAAGGTGTGTTCTTTAGATGCTCATACTCTACATATAATGGCACATCCAGCATATCTGCAATTTTCTGTATCCTGGAAACATCTTTACCGGGCTCAGCTATATGTACAAGAACTATCTTTTTACCTATGTCTTTATAACGAATAGCACAAGCCAAACTCAACTTTCCACCACTAAATGCTATTACTGTTGTATCATCATGCTCATAAGTAGCAGGCTGAATATTTCTCTTTACACATAATGGCATTTTATAGTTTACATCAGATTCATTATATATCCTTAGAGCCTCACCAAATCCTTCATCAATTTTACATTTTCTTCTACCGTTCACCAGATGTGTTATGTCTGTTTTCAAGACGTTTAAGTTCTCCGTTAACAAATCTCTTCCACTCCTTCTCTTCGTTCTTAAACTCCCTCATCTCTTCAACAAGAGCTGACTGGTCTTCAGGTATCATCTCTACAGAATAGAACTCATGCCCCATGATACATTCACGGGGCATATATATTCTATCAGGTAATATTCTACGCTTCATCTTTACTGATGGAAAAGCTAACTCATCACAAAAAGGACAAGCTAATGGATATGCTTTCACTATCTTAGTCATAATCTACCTCATATCAAAGGCTTGGTATTTTGCTCATTCTGCCATTTTCTATAGCATACAGGTCCCATACCAAGTCTTTTACTTTCTTCTGATTTCAGCTTTCGACCACATCTAAAACAGAGGCGATGTAGGTTTCTTTGGGATAACTGGCTTCTCTCTTCCATCTGCAAATGTTGGCTCATAATCAATTCCTTTCTTCTTTGCTCTACATTTTCTTGACCGCTCTCTTATCCACTCATCAAATAATGGCTTGGCTTCATCTACACTACATACCTCTTCTTTTGTGTAGAATTTGAAACCGCACTCACTACATTTCCTCTGACGATAAGTGGCTCTCTGTTGGTTGATAGTCTCTAATACTGAAACTTCACCTCCGCAATTGGGACATAGCATATTCATTCTCCTTTCAATCTTTTAATGTTAACCAGCAAAACACTGCAAGTAATGCTACTACATAAAACGCTACTTTAAATGGGTCTTCCATATCACATACACATGACCATCAGATACTCGACTGATAAATCATCTGGTATCTGACCTGTCTTTATCCCTTTCTCACACTCTCTTATCAACTTCATGGCTTTAACTAATTCGCCATTACTATAGTTGTTTCTATATGGGAGTATGTTCTTTAGTACAAATCCATTAAATCCAAGCGCCTTATAGTCTTTTGCTGATTGTACTTGTAGTAATTGCTTTATGTTATTATATAACACTGAGAGGATGACCATATTTGCTTCTCCCACAGCTTTTGACTGCTGTAATAAATCGTATGCTTTAGCTGGTCTTCTCTCTAAAAATGCGGCTACAAAATCAAAGATAGCATCTTTGGGAGCTCTATAGATACATCCACTCTTTATAAGCTCATCTAATGCTCCATCTGGTGTGACTGCTTCTGCTATTGAGTATGCCCTTATCTTATCTATCTCCAGAAGTATCCGCCCATAATCATGTTCACATAATTCTATCAGCCTTTCACACGACTCGTTACTTAATGGGGTATCTTTCTGAATATATTTTGTGAGAATCCTGGTATCTAATTTGGCAAACTCTACTGCACGGTCTTTATTCTGTTTCCAGAATTTTAAACGCTTGTCTGATGTGGTATAGTAGAATACCACTACATCATCTTTCAGTCCTGTAAACTTCTCCCACATCTTCTCGTTTGTGAGATACTCTCTATCGTCCATTATGATATATAAATGGCGTTCTGAGACTAGAGACTTTGTTCTGACTCCGGTCATCAGTTCCATAAGACTGTCTACATAAGTTATTTTACAGCCCAACTTTTCTGCAATCATGTTCAGATATATTTTCATAACGGCATGCTCTTCACCGTAAAAGATGTAGAATTTATCAAAATTGCCTGTCTTTATATGTTGTTTTACGTCTGAGATTTCCATATCTTTCTTACCTCTAAAATCATATTATCTATGAGCATGCCTTTATTTATGCCCTTTATTTTTAAATCTTGTGCATATCTGCCTATACATCTTACAATACTACAACTACAGCTTACACTGCGGCACATCTCCCAAAACTGTAATTGTAGAGCTTTAAGGAATAGCAGACAGTCGTACTTATCTTCCTCGTCTTTCAGTGCCAGCTTATCTGAGATTTTAAAGACTTCTGCGCCATCTAATTTTGTGATATTATCTGCTACCCATTCAACATATTTATAGAAGTCTACTATATTATGCTTAGTGAAGTATATAACATCACCGGGCGTACTACAAAGCTCTCCATATAGCTTTATAACATCCTCATCTATATCTTCTTTATGCACATAAAGACTGCGGGCAAAATCTTCTATCTCGCTCACTTTCGGCTCATACATTCTGAATACTATGCCTCTGCTCTGTATTGTTGCCAGAGTATTTGATAAGTCCTCTAAACACATGATAAAGTATGCTTTATTTGGAGCATCTTCTACTACCTTAAGCATAGCATTTTTAGCGTTAATGGACATATCATCTGCATGAGGAATACTAAATACCGTCCGAGCATGTAGTTTATATGCCTGACTTATCATATTCCTTATTGTATCTACTTTTACATCCAGTAGCTCTATAAGAGTACAATTCATCTTATTTGCCACATATCTTGCTACATCTTCATGCTCCATCCCTCTTTCTCCTACTACTATAGAAAAGCGAGGAAACTTATCTACTGCTATAAGTTCATCTATCTGTGCTATCAGCTTTTGTTGTCCTATCATTCTTCTACCTCTTTTCTAAGAATATACTCTATATAGCCATATCTTCTCGTTCCATTGTGAATAGCTTCAGGTACATATTCTGATGCTCTGACGAACTCATAGCCAATACCAAATGCACTCTGCAACTTGCAAGTAGGGTCAGTTCCATCATCATAAGTTCTAACTACTTTATACTCATACTTTGTCATTCTCTCACCTCAACATAAACATCAATATGCCAGCCTCTATATCAACTTTAGGGTTCTGTGAATACTTCACATCTGCATCCAGCTTTACTAAATGGCGTAAAAGCTGATTGTAGAAGTCAAGATTATCCTGTGCTTTTAGCCACCTCTCAATTTCTTCTGTTCTCGGCAGATTGATATACTTAAATGCTTCGTTTAAATCGTCCAGGATAAGAGTTTTGTTTACATCAAGTATAAATGATACATACTGCTTTAAAAACTGCTTAAAATCGACACCGGATGCATAAATTTCATCTAATAGCTTAACTACACTAGACGTATCATTATCCTGTATATTAGCTGTGAGTACCATATAGTCATCATAGTTGGTGACATTAAGAGCTTTCACCACATTCTCTACTGTAATGTCATCACTATATGACAAGCATTTCTCTAAATACTGAATGGCAAGTCGCATACCCCCATCAGCAAGTTTTGCTATATATTCAATGGCATCACTATCGTGACGTATACAACCTATGTCTCTTAAATCTATGTCATCATAATCTTTTGAGTTTTCCCTAATAACAATCTCTGTAAGTCTATCAACTATGTCCTTTGTACTTACTTTCTGGAACTGGAATCTTTGACAACGACTTATGATAGTCGGTGGTATCTTTTGAGGATCCGTAGTACAGAAAATAAATACTGCTCTTGCTGGTGGCTCCTCTATCAACTTCAAGAATGAAGCCCAGCCCTGAGGAGTAATCATGTGGCACTCATCTATGATGAATACTTTATATGGTGCATCAAGAGCTTGTGATGTTGCCATCTTTCCTATATCTCTGACATCATCTACACCATTATGACTGGCTGCATCCATTTCTATTGGCAGACCTTTACCTTTATTCAACATATTTGCAAAGATTCTTGCACAAGTTGTCTTACCATCACCAGACGGTCCACAGAACAACATAGCTTGATGAATATTACCACTCTCTAACTGTTGCTTTAATACTACTTTTACTACATCCTGCCCGCTAACATCATCAAAACGGGCGGGGCGATATTTGACTGCTAATGACTTTTCCATTAGTTATTATCTCCTTCCTAATTATTCATCACAACCTGCGTCTTTTCTAATAGCTTCTTTGGTCCTACCTGTAAGCATTGAATATACTACAACAGCAGTTTCGCCAGTAATGACTTTCCTAACTGTAACCTCTGGACTACTTCCAAAATATCCACCACCAAAAGTTGAGTATACTACAAGTGCGGCGTCATCTGGATACTTGTAGTCAAATGAAATTCTTAAACTGTTATCGCTCATTCATTATCTCCTTTCAAAACATAGTTGGCGTACTTGCTAGTATTACCATATCTATCTGTAAACTCTACCATGATAGTTCTTATGTCCCAACCCTTTTGTCTGAGCTTTAATATCACATCAGATAATCTTGTTTCGCCATAAAGATTTATGGCATCCCATGATGTAATACTACCATGTTCTAATAAATGTTCTTTTACTAACTGTGATTTATTCATTCTTTGTTCACCTCCCTTAAATGTTCTAGTAACTCTAAGAAATCTCTTTCGGAGATAAGATAGTGTTGTTCACCATCACCGAAATCAATAACTACTGCTGAATGATGTTTGCCCATCTGAAATGCTTCTTCTCTGTTCTTTTCTATCCACTCTTTCTTAATGGTGAATTGCTGTCTTTCTTCTGTATGAGTCTTACATTCTAACAGCCAGTCATCTGTTCTTACATCACCTTTACTGAAAGCTGTAGCTCCACTGTTAGCTACTTGTTTTCCTTGTACTGCTTTCGCTACTTTCTTCTCTTGTTTTGATGAATAATATCTGGTAGAAAAATTTTTAGGTCTCATTCTAATATATTTTTAAATTCTCCTCTTTTTAATATCCATCCATCTCGTTTGAGCAAGGTGTACAAATCACACCATTTTATTCCTGCTAACGTCACTTCTGGATACATACTCTTTAGCTTCAACTTATTCATAAGAGCAAAATAACTAGCTGGCACAGCTACCATGTTGTTGACATCATAGTTCTGTTTATCGCCATCTAAAAACATTATCTTATAGCCTTTAGGTATAGAGTTTCTACCGTGTGCTTGTTCATATAAGTATCTGTGGTATCTTACCCAACCGCTTGAATTATACTCTGTACCAACTTTGATTTTAAGATAACCATCTCCGTCATCTACTATTGTACCAATAGGAACTCGTCTTGGATAATTCCAATTACTTTGCACCTTCTCTATATCAATAAGCAGACCTTGTCTACGCAACTCAGCGTGTAAACTTCTATGGCTTCGTTTTGTATGAAATCTCTCATTGAACATATCAGCGGCTAACTGATATGAGCCAAACTTATCGTAATTGTCTTTTAACCACTGTCGTTGTTCATCTGTCCATGTGGCAATACTTGTAATGTTCAACTTACGACTAAGGTGCTGATTGATTGTAGAGCGGCTAAAAGTTGTACCATGCGATTCATTATATGCATTACACAGGTCTGTAATGATACTATACTTATGAATATTCTCTAATATCCATTTGTCATCCCATACAACTTTCGCAACTGTTCTCATTACTTCTCTCCCATAATCAATCTCATAGCGGCTGAATTATGAAGTGATTTTGTCTGTGCTGCCAGCTTCTCTGTTCTCAAAATCAAATCACCGTTGTTAATCATCTGCTTTGCCAGATTAGTGATGATAATTGACTGCTCATTCTCCGTCTGTCTCTCTTCTGGTGTAAGGTCATCTCGTAATGTGATATTGATTCTGTCTCCCAATACGTCTTGAAGTTCCAATAGTGTCATCTCGTTTGTTCTCCTTTTCTCGTTTTTCTCCTTTTTTTTAAACGTGTTATATATCGTTTACATGATTATTGTATAGCATGGTAACGTAAATGTCAATACGATTAGAATAAACTCCTTGTATTTGATTTTAATTGCTTATTTTGAGATTTTTTCTCGGGATTCGATACAAAATGTATCGGTTTAGACATTTTCAAACAATTTTTCTGTTCTAAAAGAATTTTCGCCACGGTCTTTATGTTTTCTCCAAAATTTAAAAATGCACCAGAGCTACCATCCCAGTCTTTGAAATTTTCATATTCCTCCACTTCTGCTGACTCTTTGGGATAATCTTTTTGTAGCTGTGCTAACTCAGTAGCCCATTTTGACCATGTGGCATCTGAAATGATGCTATCATTTAACTCATAATATATGTAAGAATGGGCTAACATCTGCCTTCTTCTCTGTCTAATCTTCTCTTTGATTGTCTGCATAATTCTCCTTTGGCACAAAACAATTTCCACCTACAACTTCTATTCCTAATCTTCCTTTAGGTCTTTCATCATCAGGTCTGCTACAACCTATGGGTCTACCTTTATATAAATGAGAATAATTTCCTATTACTCCATATTTGCAATCAGCACATATTTGCATTATGTATTCTCCTTTAGCTTGTCGATTTTCTCTTGTATAGTCCTGTAACAATCAGCAATACCACAACTATAACTATTACAATCATATTCTGGCTCTAGTTCCTCAATCTCCAACTGTATCTCTGTAAGCATAGCCACCAAATCAGCCTTTA
>DFEN01000028.1 GCA_002368685.1 Lachnospiraceae bacterium UBA3801 | reverse complement strand
GAAACAAATCGATGCTCCGAACGAAACTTTGAAAGAGGGATAATCTATGGGTTCAAAAAAGAAGTATCGCAAGAGCTTTGCGGAGGCTGTAAAAAGTATAGATACAAGTTCACAGGAAGAAGAAATAGAAGTATCCGGTGAAGTATCTGCGGATGCCCTCAAGAAGCAGGTTGATAAGGATATAGAAGAAGAAATACAGGAACTTGAGTCTGAGGAGGCTTCTGAATCTGGAGCTTCTGAATCTGAAAACTCTGAAACTGAAACATCTGAATCTAGTGAAGAATCAGATGTTATTGATGAAAACAGCATATCTTCTGCAGATAAGACAGAATCAAAAGATATTGAGAAGAAGACTGAGAAGAAAGCAACTAGCAAGACTGCTAAGGAGGTCCAAATGAGCAGCTTAGAGCATGAGATAAGAGGAGATGAGGAACTCACAGGACTTAGTGAGAATACAACATATATCACTAAAGGCACCGGAATCAGTGGTGATATCGATGTAGACGGCGATATCGAAATGCTTGGAAGAGTCGACGGAAATATCAAGTGTACAGGCAAGCTGGTTGTTGGTGGAAGAGTAAATGGCGACATTGACTCTGGCGATCTCTATACAGAGAATGCTCATATAGAAGGTGAGATTACATTATCAGGACATCTAAGAGTAAGTGCCGGATCAGTTCTGATTGGTAATATAAAAGCTGAGTCAGCTGTTATATCTGGGGCTATTAAGGGAGATATAGATATAACAGGTGATGTAGAGATTGGTTCTACAGCAGTAATAGTTGGTAACATTAAGTCTAAGTCAGTACAGATCAGTAGCGGTGCTGTTGTGGAAGGTATGTGCCAGCAGGTATATGCAAGCGTAGACATTAATCAGTACTTCGAAGAGGGCATTCAAAACCTAGATGGTTAAATATATCCTGAGAAGCAGAATCAGAACTTCTTTGAAGACCTGTATGCATAGTATGAATGATACAAAAAAATCTATAAAAAGGAGACAACATGGAATTTAACAGAATACTACTAAAACTTAGTGGCGAAGCCCTTGCAGGAGAAGCACATCACGGATTTTCAGAGCAGGAAGTAATGAGAGTTGCCAAGGAAGTTAAGAAAATCGTAGATAAAGGAATACAGGTATGCATCGTAATAGGTGGTGGAAACTTCTGGAGAGGTAGAAGCTCTGAAGGAATGGATAGAGTTAAGGCTGACCAGATAGGGATGCTGGCTACCGTTATGAATTGTATATATACTGCAGATGCATTTCGCAGAGAAGGAATGAAGTGCAGAGTTACTTCTCCTTATGCGATAGGAGATGTAACAGAAGGTTTTGTTAGGGCAAATGCCATAGAAGCTATGGAAGCAGGCGAGGTTGTATTCTTCGCTGGCGGAACAGGACATCCTTACTTCTCAACAGATATGGCTGCAGTACTTAGAGCAATAGAGGTTGAGTGCGACGCTATACTTTCAGCTAAGGCAATAGATGGAGTATATGACAGCGATCCTAAGCTCAATCCTAATGCTAAGAAATATGACACAATGAAGATGTCCGACATCGTCGATCAGAAGCTTGGAGTTATAGACCTTGCATCAGCGGTTCTCGCTATGGAGAACAAGATGCCAATGCTCCTCTTTGGTCTCAACGAGGAAGACTCAATAGTAAAGGCAGTTAATGGAGAGAAGATAGGTACTCTTGTAACTGTATAAAAAAGTTAGATAAAGTGAAATAAATGTCATTCTGAGCGTAGCGAGGAATATTTAATAACAAATATAATTATCGGAGGATACAACAATGACACCATATGAAGAGAAAATGCAGAAGGCAATTGATAACCTGGTAGCAGATTACGCTACAATAAGAGCTGGACGTGCCAATCCACACATACTTGATAAGCTTACAGTAGAGTACTACGGTACACCAACAAATCTTCAGAGCGTAGCTAACGTTACTGTACCTGAAGCTAGAACTCTTATGATCACACCATGGGAGGCTTCTATGGTTAAGGAGATAGAGAAGGCTATTCAGATATCAGACCTTGGTGTAACACCAAATAATGACGGAAAGAGCGTTATTATTAACTTCCCTGAGCTTACAGAGGAGAGACGTAAGGAACTCGCTAAGGATATCAAGAAGAAGGGCGAGGACACAAAGGTTGTAGTTCGTAACGCCAGACGTGATGCAAACGATGCTGTTAAGAAGCAGAACAAGGCAGGAGAGCTTTCTGATGATGAGCTTGCTGGAGAGGAAGAAGATATCCAGAAAGCTACAGACAAGTTTATCGCTGAGATTGATAAGCTTGTAGATGCTAAGACTAAGGAAATCCTTACAGTATAGTTAAATGTCATTCTGAACAATAATAATTTAAATGTCATCCTGAACGAAGTGAAGGATCTTATAAAGGGAAAATATGAACGACGATTATAAAATCCCACAACACGTTGCCATCATCCTGGATGGTAATGGAAGATGGGCTAAGAGTAAGCATATGCCTAGAAACTATGGCCATAAGGTCGGGGCAGACAATCTAGAGAGGGTCATTGAGGATGCATGGGACCTTGGAATCAAGTATCTGACGGTTTATGCATTTTCTACTGAAAACTGGAAACGCTCTGTAGAAGAGGTTACAGGAATAATGACCATCCTTAGAGATTTCCTTAAGAAGTCAATTGATAAAGCTGAGAAGAACAACATGCGTGTTCGTATAATCGGTGAGAGATCCAGACTTGATAAGGATATCATAGAAGCGATGAATAGACTCGAAGAAGCCACGAAGGATAATACTGGTATACAGTTTAATGTGGCTATTAATTATGGCGGTCGAGATGAGATAACCAGAGCGGTTCGTAAGATAGCTGATGAGGTGAAGGCAGGAGCTATCAGTAGCGAGGATATAACAGAGGAGTATATATCTTCCAAGCTTGATACTGCAGGGATACCTGATCCGGATCTTCTGATCAGAACCAGTGGTGAGATCAGAATATCTAACTTCCTTCCTTGGCAGATATCATATTCTGAATTCTATTTCTGCGATACATTGTGGCCAGACTTTGATAAAGAGGCGCTTCGCAAGGCTATAGATTACTATAATGGCAGAGACAGAAGATTTGGTGGGGTATAGTATGTTTTGGACTAGATTATTTAGCGGAATAGCATTAATTATAATAGCATTTGCCGTACTTTGGGTAGGTGGACCACTAACAGGAGTTGTGACAATGGCTCTTTCTCTTGTGGGTGTTTTCGAGCTATGCAGAGTCTACGGAATAGAAAAAAGATCTCCAGGTATATTCGCATATATCTGGACGGTTTTATATTATGCGGTTCTTATTCTAGGTGGAATCATGGTAAATGGCTTCAGTCTGGTAGGACTGGCTATGCCTGTTATGATCACATATCTGCTTGCAATACTGGCGGTATATGTTATCAGATTCCCTAAGTATCATGATAGAGAGATAATGGCTGCATTTATGTCCTTTTTCTATGTAAGCGTAATGCTGTCATATGTATTTAGAATAAGGGAAATGAAGAACGGTGGATACTTTGTTGTTCTGATATTCCTTTGCTCATGGGGAAATGACACCCTTGCTTACTGTGTTGGAGTTCTCTTCGGTAAGCACAAGATGTCGCCAAAACTTAGCCCTAAGAAGAGCATAGAAGGACTGATAGGAGGAATACTGGGTGCCGGAGCACTTGGAGCACTTTATGCATTCTTGCTGAAGGCTCAGATTCCAGAACTCACACATCCTCATCTTGTACTCTTTGCAGTATGCGCGCTTGGTGCAATCCCGGCGGTTATCGGAGACCTTGCGGCATCAGCAATCAAACGAAATAATGACATAAAGGACTATGGCAAACTGATACCAGGTCACGGCGGCGTGCTGGATAGATTTGATAGTATGATATTCACAGCACCTATTATTTATTATCTGGTGAGGTTTGTGATTGGTTAGGTTATAATATGAAACTATCTGATTATGTTTTTAAATATATTGAAACACTAGGCGTGAAACATGTTTTTTATCTACCTGGTGGTGGTGCAATGCATTTAGACAATTCATTAGGTGAAAATGAAAGTCTAAATGCTATTTGTATGCTTCATGAACAGAGTTGTTCGATAGCGGCAGAGGCCTATTCCAGAATCTCGGATGGATTTGGAGTTTGCCTTGTAACATCAGGTCCAGGTGCAACAAATACAATAACAGGACTTGCTGGAGCTTGGTTAGATTCCACACCTGTTATTTTTATTTCAGGTCAGGCGAAGACAGCAGATTTAGTGGGTGATCAGAACATAAGACAGTTTGGTGTTCAGGAAATAAATATAATTGATATAGTTAAGCCTATTACAAAATATGCTGTACAGATACTTAAACCAGATGACATTCAGTATGAATTAGAAAAAGCAACACTAAAAGCTACAGAGGGTAAACCTGGTCCAGTATGGATAGATATACCTCTTGATATTCAGGCCTCAGATATCGATGTAGATAGTCTTAGTCATTACGACACAAACAAAGAGGAATGTTTATGTGGAGAAGATGATATTGATAAGGTTATCAGTCTGATCAATAATTCTGAGAGACCACTACTTATTTTGGGACATGGAATTAGGCTTGCTCATGCTATCCCAGAGATGAACGAGTTGATAGAGTTTCTGCAGGCGCCTGTAATGACAACCTGGAATGGAGTTGATCTAATTGATGATGAAAGCCCATTATTTTATGGTAGACCGGGTGCGATTGGACATAGATATTCCAATATAATTCAGCAAAAAGCTGACCTTGTTATTACATTAGGAACAAGACTGAATCTAATAGCTACCGGATACAATTACGAATCCTTGTTTAAAAATGCTAAGCATGTCATGGTAGAAATAGATGCCAATGAGATGAATAAAGCTAGCGTCCATCCATTTCTAAAAGTCCATTCAGATGTTAAATATTTTATGAATAGACTTCTTGATAGAAGAGATGAGATAGATAATAAGAAGCGAGATAAATGGATTAGTTTTTGTGAAGAATTAAAGCAGAGGTTCCCACTCTTTGGAGACTATCAGAACCCACCTACTGGATATGTGTCGACTTATAATCTTGCTAGATGTATATCAAATAAACTAACGGGAAATGATATTCTTCAGTTTACAAGTTCAGGTACTGCGATAGATATATTCATGTACTGCGTTCAAATGAAGAAGGGGCTTAGGGCTTTCCTAACGAAAGGTCTTGCTTCAATGGGATTTGATTTACCTGCTAGTATAGGTTCGTGTCTTGCAGCAAATGGTTCACGTACCATCTGCTTAACAGGGGATGGTAGCTTCATGATGAATATCCAGGAGCTTTCAGTTTTAAAAGCACTGAATCTTCCGGTTAAGCTCTTTATCCTAGATAATTCTGGTTATGGAATGATTTACAATTCTCAGGTAAATAATTTTGGTAGAACAACAGGCTGTACCGAAGCGAGCGGACTATATCTTCCAAAGATAAGTGAAGTTGTTAAATCCTTTGGAATAGAAACCTTTGAGATAAATAATGAAGATGAACTTGAAGGTGTTACTCAAAGAGTATTTGATAGTAATGGCCCAGCTGTTTGTGTTGTGAATATTTATATTGGTCAAAAAATTCTTCCAAGACAGACGAACTATATGATGGAGAATGGACAGATGGCATCTAGACCACTAGAGGATATGTCTCCGCTTTTAGATGAAGATGAGTTAAAGAGTATTATGGACTATACGATATAGCAGGAGTATAAGATATGAAGCGACTACTTATATCTGGAGGGACGGGAACTATTGGAAGCAGTTTGGTTAGAATAGCTTCTGAAAAAGGACTCTTTGTTACAGTCCTTGTTAGAAAAGGATCACCTAGAATAGATAACATTCTTAAGGCTGATAATGTAGAAATTATAGAGTGTAATTTAGATGATTATAAGAATCTAAGCCTCGATAAAGAATATGATAGCTTCATACATCTCGCCTGGGATAAAACCTTCGGCGCTTCGAGAGATAATACTGATATTCAGATGCTAAATATTCAGTACACATTAGATGCAGTAAGGCTTGCTTCGAGATGTGGCTGTAAGAAGTTTATTGGACTTGGATCACAAGCAGAATATGGTGTGAGTGAAAAGGCTTTATCAGTAGATTCGCTTGTCAATCCTGAAAGTGGATATGGAATAGCAAAGTTTGCAGCTGGAAAGATGTCTGAACTACTTTGTAAACAATTAGGTCTTCAGTTCAATTGGATAAGAGTCTTAAGTGTTTATGGGCCTAACGATGCGGAGTTTACACTTATCTCGTATGTGATAAATAGTCTAAAGTCAGGTGTTTCGCCTGAGCTTACCAAGTGTGAACAGATATGGGATTACATATATTCGGATGATGCCAGTGAAGCAATCCTATCAATCGAAGAAAATGGTGTTGACGGTAGGTATTATCCACTTGGATGTGGAGAAGGAAGACCATTGAGAGATTATATTGAAGATATAAAGGATGTAATAGGAGCAGATGTTCCACTTCTGTTTGGAGCTAAGGAATATTATCCACATCAACCTATGTATCTTGTTTCTGATAATGAGTGCTTACACCAGGATACTGGTTGGAAGCCAAGATATAGTTTCCGAGAAGGAATAAGCAAGATAGTGTAAATCTTTTTAGTGTAAGAGAAAGGATAATTGCATGAATAATATTGAATTACTAGATTGTACACTGAGAGATGGTGCATATATTAATGGTTCTAATTTTGGACAGCAGGCCCTTAAGGGAATAATAAATAAGCTGGAACTCGCGAATATCGATATAATTGAATGCGGTTGGCTTAAGAATGATACGTACAAGGAAGGTTCATCATATTATCATGTCCCAGATGATCTGAAGAGTTATCTCGTTCAGAAAAAAGAAGGCGTGATATATGTTGCAATGATTGACTGGGATAGATATGATGTTGACAACCTTCCGGTTTGTGATGGAAAGTCATTAGACGCTATTAGAGTTGTTTTTCCACATGGCAAACATGTTGAGGGGATCAAGGTTGGAGAGAAGATCCGTGAGAAAGGGTATAAAGTATTCTTTCAGCTTGCTAATACACTGGCATATTCAGAACAGGATCTGATTGAAGTAACTAAACAAATGAATGAGTTTGGCCCTGAGTCTATATCTGTAGTTGATACATTTGGAGCTATGTACGAGGATGACCTTGATAGAATTCTTGATACATTAGTAGATTCGTTAGACGAGAAGATAAAAATCGGATTCCATGCTCATAATAATATGCAGCTTGCTTTTTCGTTAGCAATACATTTTGCTAACTATATGTCTAAGAAAAACAGAAAATGCATAATTGATTCTACATTATCAGGTATGGGTAGAGGCGCGGGTAATGCAACAACTGAGCTGATTGTTAGCTACCTAAATAAGAAGTGCTACGGCAATTACAACCTAGATATGATCCTAGATGCGATAGATGTATATATGCGTCCATTTAGCGAGAAGTTTAGTTGGGGGTATTCTACGGAATTCTTTATTGCTGGTATATATCAGACTCACGTCAACAATATCGATTATCTTCTGAAGAATCATCGAACCAATTCAAAAGATATGAGAGATATTATTTCTTCTCTTTCAGTTGAACAACGAAGAAAATATGATTATGATAACTTAGAGGAAAAGTATATCGAAAATCAAAATAGAATAGTTGATGATTCAGAAACAATTAGTGATTTGAAGAAGACTCTATCTGGACAGAAGGTATTATTGCTATGTCCTGGTAAATCACTCATAAATAAGAAAAGCCAGATAGAGGATTTTATTAAAAAAGAAAAGCCAATTACAATAGCTGTAAATGCTATAGTTGAAGGCTATAATTATGATTATCTATTCTTCGTTAATAAGGTCAGATATGAATATGCTAATAATGCGTATACAGACGTGTTTAGCAAAACAAAAAAGATAATCACATCTAATATAAAAACTGATGCAAATGATGACGAACAGATTATTAACTTTAATAAAATCATTAAAAGAGGATGGCAGTATTTCGATAATGCAGCCATTTGCTGTTTAAGATTTATTAATAGATTAAATCTTAAGCAGGTTTATATAGCTGGATTTGATGGCTTTAAGCCTTCTTATAATGAAAGCTATGCAGACTACTACCTTCCGACATTAAATGTAGATGATGATTGGAATAATATTAATAGTGAGATCAGCCAAATGTTTGAAGATTATATAAAGTCTTCAAATGTAGACGTTTCCTTTATCACAGATAGTATATTTAATAATTAATGTGAGGATATAATGAAGAATATATCAATTATAGGTTCCACTGGCTCGATAGGAACTCAGGCTCTTGATATAGTCAGAGCAAATGATGACCTGAAGGTTGTGGCACTTGCATGTGGAAGTAATATAGAACTACTTGAGAAACAGGCTAGGGAATTCAGTCCCGAGCTTGTTTCTGTTATGTCAGAGGAAGCTGCAGATACACTCAGAGTAAAGCTTGCTGATACAGGTATTAAGGTTGTTTCGGGAATGAAGGGACTCTGTGAGGTTAGTGCAATAGAATCAGCGGACATGACGCTTACGGCTGTTGTAGGAATGATAGGAGTAGAACCAACTCTTGCCGCTATAGAGGCAGGAAAGGATATAGCTCTCGCTAATAAGGAGACTCTTGTTACTGCGGGCCATCTTGTTATGAAAGCAGCAGTAGAAAAGGGGGTTAGGATACTTCCGGTAGATAGCGAGCATAGTGCTATATTCCAGAGTCTTCAAGGTAATCAAAACAATAAGATATCAAGAATTCTTCTAACGGCTTCAGGTGGACCATTCAGAGGACGCACTAGAGATGAACTGACGGATGTGACTATTGAGCAGGCTCTTAATCATCCTAACTGGTCGATGGGACCCAAAATTACCATCGATAGTGCTAGCATGGTTAATAAGGGACTTGAAGTGATAGAAGCACATTGGTTATTCAATACTGATATAGATGATATAGAGGTCTTGATTCAGCCTCAGAGCATCATTCATTCGGCGGTTGAATATGAGGATGGAGCAGTGATAGCTCAGCTGGGAACTCCAGATATGAAGTTACCTATACAGTATGCTTTCTATTATCCAGAGAGAAGATATCTGGCGGGAGAAAGGTTGGACTTCACTAAGATAAGTGGAATCATAATAGATAAGCCTGATTATGAGGCATTCCTTGGTATACCTCTTGCCAAGAAGGCGAGTCAGATAGGTGGTTCTATGCCAACAGTTATGAATGAAGCAAACGAGCATGCAGTTGCGGCATTCTTAGCTGGGAAGATCAAGTTTCTGGAAATATATGACATGATTGAGTATGCTATGTCACAGCATAAGGTTATTCCAGAGGTTGACCTAAAGGGAATACTTGAAACAAGAGACGAGACAGATGCACTATTACGTGCAAAATATGGGGTATAATATATACACTTATTTAGAATGACAGGATATATAGTATGGATCAACTGATAAATATAATTGCAATAATACTTACCTTCGGAATAATTGTGTTCGTGCATGAGTTCGGGCATTTTATATTTGCAAAGATGAACCATATCAAGGTTAATGAATTTGCTGTAGGTATGGGCCCTAAGATAGCTAGCTGGGAAAAGAATGAAACAGAATACTCAGTAAGGGCTCTTCCATTTGGTGGTTACTGCCTCATGGAAGGAATGGCAGAAGCGTCTGATAACAAAAATGGCTACAATAATAAATCAGTTTTGGCTAGACTCTCTGTATCCTTTGCAGGACCATTCTTTAACTTCGTATTAGCATTCTTACTTTCAATTATCATTTGTCATTTCTATGCAATAGATGAGCCTGTATTAACCAAAATAATGGATAATAGTGCAGCCTCAGAAGCAGGTATAGAAGCAGGTGACAAGATAGTAGCTCTTGATGGTAAGAAAATATACAACTACCGTGAGATTACGCTTTATTCTATGGTTACTGATCCAAAGGATCCTGTGGAAATCACTTATGAACGTGAAGGAAAGGAATATACAACAACCCTTACTAGAAAGAAAGATGCTGAAACAGGAAACTATTATTTCGGATTTATCAGTATGGGTAGACCTTCTAAGGGACTAGCAGATGAACTGAAGTATTCCGTATACGAAGTTAGATTCCAAGTAAAGGCGGTTATATATTCTATCAAAATGCTTGTTACAGGTAAGGCGTCTAAAGATAGCCTCATGGGACCGGTTGG
The DNA here is from genome assembly GCA_002368685.1 of Lachnospiraceae bacterium UBA3801. Lineage (GTDB taxonomy): Bacteria > Bacillota > Clostridia > Lachnospirales > Lachnospiraceae > Eubacterium_Q. The sequence continues at coordinate 772 of DFEN01000028.1, read as the reverse complement.
AATCAGTAGCACCATGAATGACATTATAGAAGAGGCAAAGGAAGAGACTGCTGACAAGACGGCGTGGACACAGTTCCTGACGGTGTTCCTAAATATAGTCAACTTCGCTGTTCTGCTGAGTGCTAACCTGGGAATCATGAATCTGCTTCCAGTACCAGCCCTTGATGGTGGCAGGATTCTATTTGTACTTATCGAAGCGATATCAGGTAGACCAGTACCACCAGAAAAGGAAGCTATTGTAAATGCAGTGGGTGTTATACTGCTTATGTTACTAATGATATTTGTATTCTTCAATGATTTAGGAAACGTAATTAATAAGTAAACGTACTGTCATCCTGAGCAAAGGATCTTTAAGGAGAAAAAATGTATAGAGATAATACAAAAAAGATAAAGATAGGCAATGTCGAAATAGGTGGTGGTAATAGAATAGCCATCCAATCAATGACTAATACTGAAACTTCAGATATAGATGCGACAGTGGAACAGATACTGCGTCTTGAAGAAGCAGGTTGCGATATAGTCAGATGTACAGCAAATACTGAAGCGGCTGCTAGAGCCTTTGAGAAGCTGAAGGAGAGAACGCATGTTCCTCTTGTGGCGGATATACATTTTCAGTATAAGCTCGCAATTATGGCTATGGAAGCAGGCGCAGATAAGATAAGAATTAATCCTGGTAACATTGGTTCTGAGGAGAATCTCAGGGCTGTAGTTGATGTGGCTAAGAGTAGGGATATACCTATCAGAGTTGGTGTAAATAGTGGATCACTTGAGC
>DFEN01000059.1 GCA_002368685.1 Lachnospiraceae bacterium UBA3801 | reverse complement strand
CAGTATATATCTATTGAAGGATAATAGTAAATTAAATGGATACCGTAGTTGTGCCAAAGTGGTCGGCTGCGGTATCCATTTTTTGTATTCAAAATAGATATATCTTTATAGTTGAAAGCTCTACTGATATAATGTACATAGACTGCGTTTGGAGGCACTAAAAAATGAACTTTATCTTTGATTTAGATCAGACATTACTAGACTTTCATGCAACAGAATATAAAGCGCTGGGTATAGTGCTGGAGTCAAATGGCCTATCGTTTTCAGATGAGATATATCAGGTTTTTAAAGTATATAATAAATCTCTCTGGTTGGAATTAGAAAAAGGAACTATCTCACGTACAGAGCTTTTTTCCAAAAGGTTTCAGTATGTATTAGATCTATGTGACGGAGATACTTCTTTTCTGGATCCGATTACAATCAATGATAGCTTTATCAAAACAATGTCTGTGAATGGAATCCTAATGGAGGGGGCAGGGGACTTCATCAAGAAGCTAAAAGAAAATATCCCAGATGCCCGAATCTACATCGCCTCCAATGGCGCGACCGTTAATGCAATGGGTAGAATAGCTTCGACGGGATTAGATCAGTATATAGATGATGTATTCATTAGCGAAGATCTCGGAGTAGCAAAACCAGATCCTGTTTTTTTTGATATATGTTTGGAACGTATTGGAGAACCTAAGAAATACTGTATCATGATCGGGGATTCGCTTTCATCCGATATGCTTGGGGCACAAAATGCTTCCATGGATTCGGTGTGGTTTATGCCATCTGGAAATGTAGAAGAAGCCATGACTAGATATGATATCAACTACTGCGCAGCCTCATTTGATGAATTGTATGATGTCCTAGAAAACTGGGCCAATGAAAAACGTACGTGAAATAATTAACGTCTTTCTTTTGATTTGTGGTATTATGGAACAGTAGTTCTGAAGGTTAATGATTTATATGGTAAAGGAAGGAAAATGAAACTAGAAAAATGTATTAAAACACCAATGATTGCAGCACTAATATTGCAAGCAATATGTGTAGTCAGTTTTCTGATACTCGTGCTTGCTCAGAAGTCTTTTTATTCGGAGCATATAACAATAACTGAAACAACCATTCCGCCAAGCTTTTTTATTCAATGCGTCATCATGTTACTCTATATAGTATATTATCTCGTGATGGTTACTACGGAGTCTGACTCAAGAAGAGTGGTGGGGATAATTATGATTGTGGTATATATTGTAATACATATACTCATTCCTATAGTGACAGCATTAGTAACGGTTGCTGTTTCGAGAAAAGGCGCAGAATATTTAGCCGCAATGAATTCTATAATGCCAATGGTAAACTTTGTTGTCTCTCCATTTTCGATGATTGCATCTGTTATGGTAATGGTTGCAATTAGTAGATATGGTATAATAGGCACTAACGTAAAAGGAGTGAATCAATATGAAAGTACTTATAATTAATGGAAGTCCAAGAGTGGGCGGAAATACATCCGTAGCCGTTGATGAAATGGTTAAAACATTTAGTGAAGAAGGCGTTACAGCAGAGGTTGTTCAGATTGGCAATCAGGCTATTCGTGGATGTATAGCTTGTGGCAATTGTGCACAGAATGGAAAATGTGTCTTCGACGATGCAGTAAATAAGATAGCTGCGAAGTTTGAAGAAGCAGACGGTCTGGTAGTGGCATCTCCAGTTTATTATGCATCAGCAAATGCAACACTCATCGCATGTCTGGATAGACTATTCTATAGCTCTCATTTTGATAAGAGTATGAAGGTTGGTGCTAGTGTTGTTTGCTGTAGACGAGGTGGTGCTTCAGCTACCTTTGATGAGCTAAATAAGTATTTTACTATCAGTAACATGCCAGTTGTTTCAAGTCAGTATTGGAACAGTGTTCATGGAAGAGAAAAGGGACAGGCTGCTAAGGATCTAGAAGGTCTTCAGACCGTTAGAGTCCTGGCTAGAAATATGACATTTCTTATGAAGAGTATCGCGCTTGGAAAAGAGAAGTACGGAATGCCTAAGACAGAAGAACATGCCTGGACACATTTTATAAACGACTAAATGTTATAAAGAGAAGTAGTATAATGCAAGAGATATCATTTGAAGATTTTAGTAAATTAAAAAAGAATTCGTATGTCCTGATAGATATAAGAGATGAAGGTCTTAGGAACTATGGCATGATTCCTGGTGCTGTAGCTATTGATTTTGATAGAGACTCAGAGGAGATAAGAGCTGATATAGAGAAGCTGCCTGAGGGTAAGACTTGCATACTTTATTGTGAGATAGGTAGAAGAACTAAGGAGTTTGATGAGGAACAATTTCCTGAGGGACGGGAGTATTATAGTCTCGAAGGAGGATATATAGGATACGTCCGTGCATTACTCGCAAATGAAGGTGATGCGGAAGAGAAACAGAAGAAGGCAGAGAAGAGCATCCAAAAGAAGTTCCATAAACAGCTGTTTACCCCTTTCGCCAAAGCTTGCAAGAACTACAGGCTGATAGAGGAAGGAGACCGTATAGCAGTTTGTATATCTGGCGGAAAAGATTCGATGCTTATGGCAAAGCTCTTCCAAGAGATTCAGAGGCATAGACAGTGTAACTTTGAACTGACTTTCCTAGTTATGGATCCGGGATATAACAAGGATAATAGGGCGCTTATAGAGAGTAACGCAAAGGCTCTAGGAATACCTATTACAATCTTCGAAAGTGATATCTTTGATACAGTGGATACTATCGAGAAGAGTCCATGCTACCTCTGTGCAAGAATGCGTAGAGGCTATCTATATAGTAAGGCTAAAGAACTAGGATGCAACAAGATAGCTTTGGGACATCACTATGATGATGTAATAGAAACTATCCTTATGGGAATGCTCTACGGCGCGCAGGTACAGACTATGATGCCTAAGCTTCATAGTACGAACTTTGAAGGAATGGAACTTATCAGACCACTCTATCTAGTTAGAGAAAGTGATATATGTGCATGGCGCGATTATAATGATCTACATTTCCTACAGTGTGCTTGTCATTTTACAGAAACCTGTACGACCTGTCACGAGGATGGGACTACATCCTCAAAACGCTTGGAAACTAAGAAACTGATTGCAGAGCTCAAGAAGGAAAATCCTTTTGTTGAATCTAACATCTTCAAGAGTGTTGAAAATGTAAATTTAAGCACAGTAATTGCATATAAGAAGGACGGCGTTCGCCATCACTTCTTAGATGAATATTAATACTAGAAAAATATTAACTCACAGATTTCTTGTTTTGGCTTAGCTTGAATAGATAAAAACAAAATAGAACAGTGGCAAAGATTATTCCGACTGGATAAGCGATAGAAGAGCTTAGCTTAAAGCCTTCCTTTGCCATAAGAATATATGTCAGACTCACGGCTGACATAAAGGAACCAGGGATGGCTGTCATTAAACTGAACAGGCTGTGCCTGGTATTTTTTATTAGATAAGCAGTTGCGACCCAGAGACTGATCATCGCGAGAGTCTGGTTACTCCAAGAGAAATATCTCCACAGAACATTGAAGTCGAGCTTTGTAAGAACCGCACCAATCGTAAGTAGTGGAAGGGTTATGATGAGACGATTTCTTATAGACTTCTGATTCAGCTTGGTTACTTCACTAAGAATGAGACGAGCGCTTCTAAAGGCTGTATCGCCAGAAGTGATTGGACAAGCAACAACTCCAACGACTGCAAGTACTCCGCCGATAGGACCAAGCATTCCGGTTGAGATATCGTAAACAACACCTGACTGACCAAGCTTTGTGAGGTTGCTGTTCAGAAGCTGTGTTGTTCCATAGAAAGCAACTCCTCCAGCTGCCCAAACAAGTGCAATAACAGATTCTGATATCATTGCACCGTAGAATATTTTTCTACCTTCCTTTTCGGAGGTTATACATTTGGAAATCATAGGAGATTGTGTGGCGTGGAATCCGGAAATCGCGCCACAGGCTACAGTTACAAACATATATGGCCAAACTGGCAAACCTTCTGGATGAAGATTTGTAAGACTTATTTCAGGTATCCTGTAGCCGCCGAATATTATACCGCCCATAATGCAGACGGCCATAGTGATCAGAATTACACCGAAGATAGGATAAAGCTTTCCAATTATCTTGTCGATAGGGAGCAGAGTCGCAAGTACATAATATAACAGGATAACGATTATCCAGAAGTTTTCATTTAATGATTTTGGAGTTAGTTTAGAAATCAGTGCTGCGGGGCTGTTAACGAATACTGTTCCTGTCAGGATTAGAAGAAGAACGGAAAAGAGTCGCATAATCCACTTGGCTACATTTCCAAGATATATACCTGATAGTTCGGCAATGGATTTGCCTTCGTTTCTCTCAGATATCATACCCACCATGTAATCGTGAACGGCGCCGGCAAAAACTGCTCCGAGGATGATCCATAGAAAAACAATTGGACCGAAGCAAGCACCCATAAGTGCGCCGAAGATAGGACCGGTTCCGGCAATGTTAAGCAGCTGAACCAGATAAGCTTTCCAGGTCTTCATAGGAACGTAGTCCACGCCGTCCTCCATGATAGTTGCAGGCGTCATCCGGTCGTCTGGACTAAAGATCTTTTCAGTAAGTTTTCCATATAACAAATAACCGATAATAAGCACGACAAAAGATAGTAATAATGATATCATACCCTTCTCCTAAGCATTTAAAATTATATTTCTAAAAACCTTACACCCTACAATGAAGTATAATGTTGCCACAAGTTAAAGTCAAAGGAATAATGCCCCTAATTTTCGCCTTGCTATCATAGTGAAATTAAAATAGAATTACTTTATTAGAGATACAGTTATCCTGAGTAAGGATCAAAATGATATGAGTGCTGGAAGCAAGTATGGATAAACAAATGAGAATACTATTAATAATAACTGGCGGAACTATTCTGTCTGAGAAAAATGAAAATGGTTTAAATGATCTGAATATTGACGATGCAGTGGCAAAGCTCATTTCAAAGTATGAGGGTATAGAGGTAATAGCTCCAATAAATACGCTTAGCGAAAATATGACTATTGATAAATGGAATAAGCTGATTAAGGTGCTGAGGGATACGAACCTAGAAAGCTACGATGGTGTAATGTTCCTTCACGGAACGGATACGCTCCATCTTACGTCGGCGCTTATGGGAGTTTTACTAAAGGACATTGGTCGCCCAGTGATGATGGTATCGGCGCACCGAATTCTTTCAGACCCTGAGAGTAATGGCGTAGATAACTTCGATAAATCAGTGGCTCTTATAGAATGGCTTAGAGCAAGAAAAATGAGCGGAGCATATGTCATTTACAGAAATATGGATGGTGTATCCTACGTGCATCATGCAACTCATCTCGAAGAGTGCGGGGACTATTCAGAAGACTTCTACAGCAAGGATATGATAGAATACAGTAAGCTGATAGAGGATGAGTCTCTTAAATGGTTTGAACTTGGTATGGCGTCATATGAAGAGCCTAAACATTTAGAGAATACGATTTCTTCGCAGGATGCAAATCCGCTTGCTTTGGTAGGGGGCTTAAGCGACAACATTCTCTTCATCAAACCATACGTAGGAATTAACTACGATAGATATAATTTGGATGGAGTGAAGGCAGTGCTGCATGGTATGTATCATTCGAGCACAGTAAACACAGAAGGAGATGGACCGACATCAGCCCTTTCACTTCTAAGAAAATGCAATGCTCTTGGGGTAGACTTCTATATCTTCCCTTGTAAGGAAGGGGAATTCAGATATAGTTCAACTAAACCACTTCTAGATGAAGGAGCGAAATGCTTATACGGTGGCACTTGGGAAGAGGCCTACGTAAGACTACTGATCAAGTATGGGGAACAAATGTAGGATTCTGGAGGAAGAATCCATAGCAAAAATCACGGAGGTTACAATGGATATACAGAAGATAATTAGTGAGATGACACTTGAGGAGAAGGCGCTTCTTGTATCAGGACATGATATGTGGACTACGGACGCAATAGATAGAGTTGGTATTCCTTCTATCTTCATGAGCGATGGTCCTCACGGACTTAGAAAACAGGAAAATAATCAGAACAATGAAACAGCCATTAATGATTCAATAGATGCAGTATGTTTTCCGACAGCTTGTGCAACGGCTGCTTCCTTTGATAGGGAACTGATGTACCAAATGGGAGTTGATCTGGGAAAGGAATGCCAGGCGGTAGATGTATCAACTATTCTTGGCCCTGCTATTAATATCAAGCGTTCACCACTTTGTGGTAGAAATTTTGAGTATGTGTCAGAGGATCCATTTGTTGCAGGAGAGCTTTCTGCTGCGTATATAAATGGTGTTCAGTCTAAGAATGTAGGAACGTCTCTGAAGCATTTCGCTACAAATTCTCAAGAGACAGAAAGAATGTACGCAGATAGTATAGTGGATGAGAGAACTCTTCGTGAGATATATCTCTCGGCTTTTGAGACGGCAGTAAAGAAGGCTAAGCCTTGGACTATAATGGCGTCCTATAACCGTATAAATGGTGAATATTCCTCAGAGAATAAATGGCTCTTAAAGGATGTCCTTCGTGATGAGTGGGGCTTCGATGGAGTAGTAATGTCAGACTGGGGTGCTGTTTCAAACAGAGTTAAAGGAATAGCTGCTGGTATGGATCTGGAAATGCCAGGAAGCCGAGGAGTAAACGATAAGCAGATAATTGATGCTGTAAATAATGGCGACCTTAGTCAGGAGGATCTCGACGAGGCAGTTAAGAATATCCTCAAATGGATAGAGAAATTCGTAGAGAATAGACAGGAAGAAGTTTTTGATAGAGATATAGATCATGAAAAGGCAGTTAGAGCAGAAGAAGAATGCATAGTTCTTTTAAAGAACGAGAAAGCGCTTCCTCTAAGTTCTGATGAAAAAATAGTCCTAATAGGAGGCTTTGCAGAGACGCCTCGTTTTCAGGGCGGTGGTAGTAGTCACATCAATGCTCATAACGTAGTATCTGCTCTTTCTATAAAGGAAAAGTATTCCGACAAGATTACTTACGCCATGGGCTTCCCATATGATAAAGATGAGTCAGACGAGAAAGCCTTTGCAGAGGCTGTAGCTGTAGCGAAGGATGCGGACAAGATAGTAGTTTTCGCAGGTCTTCCAGATGTATTCGAGTCTGAGGCGTATGATAGAACTCATATGAGACTCCCTAAATCTCAGAATATTCTAATCGATAGACTGCTTGAATTAGGTAAGCCAGTAATCGTTGTTCTTCATAATGGTTCTCCAGTAGAAATGCCATGGATCGAAGGAGTGTCGTCAGTGGTTGAAGCCTACCTAGGTGGAGAGGGTGTAGGAGAAGCTGTTATGAATATTCTCTACGGAAAGGTTAATCCATCAGGAAAGCTGGCAGAGACATTTCCGATTAAGCTTGAGGATAATCCAAGCTACCTCAACTTCCCTGTTGCTCGCCATAAGGTTAACTATGCAGAGGGAGTTTTCGTAGGCTATAGATATTATGATACCAAGAAGATGGATGTCCTCTTCCCATTTGGTCATGGTCTTTCATATACGGAGTTCGAATATAGTAATCTCGTGATTAAACCTTACGAGGGCGTGGATGCAAGTGACTGGGATATAATCGGAATAAATAGTGGAGCAACTGTTTCCGTTGATGTTAAAAATGTCGGAGATAGAACAGGTAAGGAAATAGTCCAGCTGTACATATCAGATAAAACTGGAGTTACCAATAGACCTATACATGAGCTGAAGGGCTTTGAAAAGGTTGAGCTTGCTCCGGGTGAAACGAAGACGGTGACATTTGAACTCGATAAGAGAAGCTTTGCTTGGTACAGCGTAGAACTGTCTGACTGGTATGCAGCGGACGGTAAGTATGTGGTTGAAGTAGGTAAGTCTTCAAGAGATATTCAGCTGTCTGAAGAAATAGAGATATCTGGTAGCTTCCAGCTTCCACCTATTATAGATGAGGATGTTCAGTTGGGAGAGCTTCTAGCTTACAAGAAGACAAGAGCATTTACAAAGGAAATGTTTGCACGTTCTGCAACACAGTTCTCTTCAAAGGAAGATGAACTGGATGAGATGACGAAGGCTATGCTGGAATATATGCCGCTTAGAACCTTTAGATCCTTCGGTGAGCTAGATAATGATAAGTTAGCAGAGATTCTGGCAGAATATAGAAGAATAATGGATGAAGACTAAAACTAGAGAGGCAAAAACTGTGGCAGAAGAAAAATCAAGAATTGAATATCTGGATATAGCGAAGGCTTTTGCCATTATCCTAATAGTTGTGGGGCATGCTCTGGGCTACTCAGAGCATACCTCTAAATTATACAAGTTTATTTTCAGCTTTCATGTCGTTTTATTCTTTATTTTATCTGGCTACACGTTTAATGCAAAGGATGATTTCCTGACATTTCTGAAGAAGAGACTGCTCAGAATTGTATTTCCATATTTTCTGTGGGGAGCGGTTTTTCTGATCCCCCTCTTAATATTTGGAGATAGTATGAGTTCTGCGGCAGGGGATGGAAAGCATTTTGATCTTAAGCTTCAACTGCTTCGTCTTCTGATTGGAAATGGAATAGGGGATGGTCTGAGACAGAATAGTCCACTTTGGTTTCTTCCGGCGCTCTTCAGTACGCAATTCATATATTACTTCGTAATCAAGTTATCCAGTAAAGAAAAGCTGATACCTGTTCTAGGAGTGATAATGCTGGCGGTATCCTTTGTATGTACTTATCTGATGCCAGTTATTCTGCCTTTTGGACTGAACTCAGCGCTTACGATAGGAATCTTCTTCTATGCAGGATGGCTGTTCAAGAAGTTTGAATTATTTGATGAGAAGAAACTCTTTAAACTATCTGTAGTATTCGTTCTCCTCTTTTTCGGAGTTTTGAGTGCATATAGAAATGACCTCATCTCGAGTGTTGAATATAAGTATGGTAGACTCTATCTATATATACTTTCAGGAGTGGGTATCTCTGTATTTGTGATATATGTTTCATACCTTATAGGGAAGAGTAAGTTCCTAGAATTTATCGGAGTTAATACAATGGGTATACTTGTGTTCCATAAGATTATTCTTTTGATATTTCAGATCAAGATGGGACCGGTTTCGCTCCTTATGAAGAGTAGTAATGCTGCTATCGAAACACTTATATGCCTTTTGGCGAGTGCCGTCAGTATAGCATTTTCACTTATATGCGCAGTTATAATTAAAAGGTTGTTCCCGCCAGCGCTTGGCGAACCGTTTAAAGCTAAAAAGGATTAGGCTACTGATAAGCCTAATCCTTTTTTACTTTCTCTGCCACCCTCTTGATAGGTGTCATCATTATTTTTTTCATTGAGAAATTCTCTCTATATCGGTCGAATACTTCTCTAGGAGATATTGAGCTAAGTCTTGAGGAGAAGAAGAAATAGCTTCGCTCCTTTGCTTCCTCTCTGATATCTATTAGCTTACTCTTATAAGCATTGTACTTTACGACTACATCATATTCATCCGCTAGCTTCTTTATCTTAACCATGAGCTGGAAGGAGTAAACTATATCCAGTAGGAAGATTCCATAGAAGAAACCGATAAAGAATGAAAAGACAAGGTTTCTTGATAACCAGTCCAACGCGTTCTCAACTATTGGATGAAGTACAAGGTAGTAAAATGCTGCCAGTGCATACCAGAATAGTGAGAAAAGCGGACATATAACGCCTTTGATATTTCCCCAATAACTCGAATAATCCCATAACTGCAGATGCAGATGATTTATGAATATCATTCCTGTGATGAACTCCAGAAGAGTCATACAAGCTGCCATTATGATAAATATAATGAGCTTCTCTAGTACAGGATGAGTAACACCAAGGGATGGGAGTTTGATATGACCGAGTCCGTAAAGGACAATCAGCCCCGAACCATATATAGGTAGATATGGTCCTACGAAGAAACCGGGATTAACCCATTTTTTCTTCTTTCGTTCAACGGGATCGAGGTACCTTCTGAAGAAGAGCTCGATAACCCAACCGGTCACACTTCCTGTTGAGAAGAGGAATAATAGTATTAATAGTTTATTCATTTAGTAACCCTAACCATTTCTAGAACTGAAGGTCTTAGATCAAGCTGATGATCAGCTCAGATATATAGACTGCAATGCACGAAACGAGAGCAACTGTCGTGAGACTCTTGCCCTTCAGCGCGAGTAGCACTGCTGTAACAAAGCCTATTATAGCAGAGATTATGCTGGCTGTCGCTGTAAAGATTGCAGGTATTGTCATTGCCGTAAGTACTGCATAAGGTATGTAATGCAGGAAAGAACGGATGAACCTATTCTCTATCTGGTGCTTTATCAAAACAAATGGTACAACACGGATCAGATAGGTTGATATGACCATAATAGCTAGATATATAAAGTAAGTCTTATGCATCAGGATACACCTCCTTCTGGAAGTGATTCCTCATCTCCTGGTTTTTCATCAGATATAGGATATATAATCGCTATAATACATGCACTGACTACCGCGCAAATGCTGATAGCTATACCTACGGATACATTTTTCAGTTCAGGTAGATATGTAAATGCAGTTGATAGTATAGCGGCAAGTATAACTGTAAGCAGCGTTGATCTTTCCTTACGAGCCACCGGTACAACGATAGCTACAAACATTCCATAGAGGGCGAGCCCCAGTGCACTCAGGATGCTCTTTGGTAGGACATTTCCCATGATAGAGCCGAGAAGGGTTCCAATAGTCCATCCAAACCAAGGAAGCGTAGATAAACCGAACCAATAGGATCTGGTTATAGTTTCCTCTGTGATAGCTACACCGAAGATTTCATCTGTGATAGAGAAGCCTAAGATATAGCGCCATATACCACTGAACTTCTTGTCTAGCTTCTGCGAAAGCGCTATAGACATGAAGGAGTATCTGACATTTATTGTTAATTGGGATATAAGCATATCCAGCCATAACCCGGGCATCGTCATAGTCTGTATTCCGGCAAACTGTCCGGCAGATGTAAGAGTAGTGGCGGAGATGAGAGTGGCTTCCCAAACGGTGAGTCCATATTTAATTGCAAGTATTCCGAAAGTGAAGGAGACTGACAAATATCCTAGTGCTATAGGAATTCCAGCCAGAAGTCCTCTCTTATAATTAAGTAGTGTATTATTCATAACGTTCTCGATTTTAACACTTTTTCGTGGGTAAAACAATTGATTTTACTACTATTTTGACTTTGTGAGTGGTATAATAACTCCTAGAGAAAATGTCATAAATGTGGGGTTCGCATGGATAGAAAAATCGTGGCTGCTTTTATTGCGGATATTTACCGCGATATGGTAAGGGAAACGGAATATGGAACTATTCAGGAAGCTATGCGTAATAACGTGAAGCTTCTGTTTTTTGCGAGCTTCAGTGACAATTTCAGTACTGTGGAATATACACATCTAACTAATTATGACGTGGGTGACTCTGCTATCTATAGAGTGCCAGATCTAAATAATTTCGATGGCCTTATAACTTATGATAGTTACTTGCCGGAGACATTTCTGGAAATCATTAATGATATCAAAAAGGATGCTCCTTGTCCGGTAGTGACACTTGGAGTTGTTAGTGATCATTCCTATAGCGTTATTAATGATCTGCAACCTTCTCTCAAAGAATTAATTGAACACTTGATAAAAGACCATGGTTGTAAGGAACTGGTTCATGTTAGTGGACCAATAGACCTATCGTTCTGTAGAGACAGAATAAAGGGCTTCAAAGAAACGCTTGAGGCTAATGGTCTTCCTTGCACGGATGAACAGATATTCCCTGGAAATCTATGGTATTCCTGTGCGGAAGAAGTTGTGACAAGCATAATGAAGCGTTACGAGAACAACCAGGAAAGGCTTTTCCCAGACGCCATAGTTTGTGCAAATGATTATACTGCTATCGGTGTGGTTGATGAACTTAATAAAAGAGGATACATAGTTCCAGATGATGTTATTGTTGTAGGCTATGACGATGTTATTCAGTCGAGATTTCATGATCCGTCTATCACAACTTCGTGTCAACCATTTGGACAGGTTGGAAAGGATGGAATCAAGATTCTTAAGAAACTATGGGAAGGCGAAAAGGTTCCTGCCGTGACAGCGGAACCTGGAATAATCAAGCGCCGTCAATCCTGTGGTTGTACTCCAAAACATATATACCAGCAGGATGACCTACGTGAGTCCTATGCAACAGTTATAGATAGACTCGGTATGCTTTCTAGATCGAGTGCGGATCTGATTCTCAGTATATCAAATGCATCAGATAACAGTGATGTCTTCAATGAGATAGAAGCAAACTGCTGTAACAATACAGGCTTCAAGGACGCGGTTCTGTGTCTGATAAATGATTGGGATAAGCAGAAGGTTTATTCTACACAGGAAGATTTCGAGGATGCTACCTTTGAAGTGGTATGTGGTGTATATAATGGCAGACCTATCAGAAGAGGGGTTCTCCCTAAAGGACAGTTACTTCCTCAGGCTATGCTAGATGATCCATATGCTTACTACCTTGTTCCAGTGCATCATCTTCAGTATTTCCTAGGTTACTTTATTGTGTCGCCAGATCTAGAGAATCTATCTCAGTTTAATATTAAGTCCTGGTTTATCTATATAAGTACCATGCTTGAAAACTGGAGAATCAGAAAAGAGCTTAACTATACAGTTGAACGTTTGCAGAATCTCTATGTTACAGATATGCTAACAGGGCTTTATAACAGACGTGGCTATGGGCTTCATTTTGAGAACTATTATAAGGAGTGCAGGGAGTCAGACACGAATCTTGCGGTATTTCTTATAGATATGGACAACATGAAACAGATCAATGATACCTATGGTCATGATGAGGGTGACTATTGCTTATGTACGATTGGTAAAGCTCTCAAGGCGGCAAAGAAAGCCGATGAGATATGTGTACGTTCCGGTGGAGATGAGTTTGTGGTTCTGGCAAAGAATTATACGGAAGAAGATAGAGATACTTATATCGTTAAGGTTAGAGAATTTCTAGAAGAATCCTGTAGGGAGGATCAGAAGGCCTTTGATATATCTGTAAGTATTGGCTGTTATATGGCTAAACCAGATGAATCGGAGGCTGCTATCAGTGAAATATCCGAGAGGTATCTACGTAAGGCAGACAGACTCATGTATGCCGAGAAGAAGGAACATAAGAAGCAAAAACTGAATAATGATTAGTGTAGACTAAGTTGATAGGTTTAAGCTATACTACAAATGTCAGTGTTGAAATTTTAAGACGAAATGGAGGTTACTTTAATGGCTAAATACAAGTGTAATATTTGTGGGGAAATCTTTGAGGTGGCAGATGGCGAGACTCCTGTATGCCCAGTTTGTGGAGTGGGAGAGGAACATCTTGAGCTTATCGAAGATGCACCTGCAGCTGGTGGAAGCAAATATGCAGGAACTCAGACAGAGAAGAATCTGCAGACTGCATTTGCTGGTGAGTCACAGGCTAGAAATAAGTATACTTACTTTGCATCAGTTGCAAAGAAGGAAGGATATGAGCAGATTGCAGCTCTCTTCCTTAAGACTGCTGATAATGAGAAAGAGC
>DFEN01000052.1 GCA_002368685.1 Lachnospiraceae bacterium UBA3801 | reverse complement strand
GGATCATTTCTTCCAACCTTAGGAGCCTTTACAATTGTGTGTGAAGATTTCTCTTTTTTGTAAAGTGCATCTCTAGTTGCTTTGTCATATATAGCATCCCATTCAGGAAGTGTATATAACCACTCAGCATTACATCCAACCATGTTCATGTATAGCTTCTCTGTATCTATATCGATTGTTACTTCAGAGTCCTCTGTAACTTCCTCAAGATTGTTAGATTCTTTTAAGCTATCATCTATTCCATCCAGGAAACCAACCATAAGCTCAATAGTTGTATCATACTTTTCAGCAAGCTCTTTTATAGTACCTTTAACTACATTGTTAGGCTCCTTTAAAAGAATCTCATAGATTCCCTTTTCAACTCCGAAATAATTAAGCCAGAACTGTTTTCCTTCTGGAGTTCTGTCATCAAGACCATAAGCATGCTCTCTCCAATCAGTTAATAATCCCATTTCATTAATCCTTTCAAATCATTTGATTTATAATTATTAAAACATCAGCGATTATATCAAAATATAATCCCAGTGTCAAAATAATAACTATTTATTAGGCAGTAAATATTTATCTACTAAATACCTTTCTTAGCCATACAATAAGGTATAAAATAACTGGGAAAATAATAACAACAAATAGCATTGCCATTATATATTCACTACCCGTTATGATAAAGTAAATAAATATACCTATCATAACCGCGAATATCAGAAGACATAGAGTCGCGAATATTCTAGCCAAAAGACTAGTCTTTTTCTCTTCTCCGACTTCTTCCTTCTGAAGTTTAGTTTCTTCATCCATCTTTTTAACATCATCAGCCATAATATAACACCTAATTCTTATCGCCTTTTATCTTTTTGAACCACTCTTTAACATCTACCTCATATCCATTATCTCCAGGATGATAAAATGTCATATCCTTTATTGCATCCGGCAAATACTGTTGATCCACATAATTCATTGGATAATCGTGAGCATATTTATATCCCACATGTCCAAGCTCTGCGGAACCAGAATAATGAGCATCCTTTAGATAAGGCGGAACCTCCGCATTACTATACTTCTTAACTGCATCAGTAGCACTGAATATTGCATTTACAACAGCATTACTCTTCGGCGCTGTCGCAACATATATAGCAGCATTTGCAAGTATTATCTGAGATTCCGGCATACCGACTCTCTCAACAGCAAGGGCACATGCCGTAGCAACCTGTATAGCCTGAGGATCAGCGATTCCTACATCCTCGCAGGCACATATCATTATTCTTCTTGCAATAAAGGTTACACTTTCTCCACCATAAAGCATCTTCGCCAGGTAATAAACTGCAGCATCCGGGTCAGAGCCTCTCATAGATTTAATAAATGCAGAGATTATATCATAATGATTATCTCCATCCTTGTCATATCTTATAGCTCTTCGCTGAATACATTCCTCAGCAACCTCAAGTGTCAGCTCTATCTTCCCGGTTTCATCATTTCTTTCAGTTGATAGTATACCTAACTCTATAGCATTAAGAGCTTTACGAGCGTCTCCTTCGGCTACATTTGCAAGGAAATCAACTGCTTCGTCAGTAATTTCAGCCTTGTAGCTTCCCATACCTTTCTCTACATCATAGACAGCTCTTCTAATTATTTCCTTGATATTATCCTCACTAAGAGGCTTCAACTCAAATACAGTAGATCTGGAAACAAGAGCGCTATTCACTTCAAAAAAAGGGTTCTCAGTAGTAGCTCCTATAAGTATAATTGTTCCATTTTCCACATGAGGAAGCAGGAAATCCTGCTGAGATTTGTTAAAACGATGTATCTCGTCAATAAAGAGAATGGTCTTCTTGCCGTACATTCCAAGGTTGTCCTTAGCCTTTGCAACAATTGCCTCCATATCCTTCTTGCCCGATGTAGAAGCATTCAGCTCCTCGAAAATGGAGCTGGTTGAATTGGCAATAACCATGGCAAGTGTGGTCTTCCCGGTTCCAGGAGGACCATAAAAAATAACAGAACTAAGCTTGTCAGCTTTGATAGCTCTGTATAACAACTTACCAGGAGCAATAATATGTTCCTGGCCAACAACTTCGTCTATAGTTTTAGGTCTTAAACGACTAGCAAGAGGAGACTCCTTACGCGCCTCCTCTTGTCTCATATAATCAAATAAATCCATATACAGTTCCTATGCATCTAGTAAACCAAGCTTCTTGATAATTGCATCAAACTTAATGATATCAATAGGCTTGCAAATATAATCATCATAATCGCTGCTAGCATAAGTAGCATCAAAATCTTCATCAAGGGCAGATATCATAACCACCTTACATCTTGATATACGTGGTATGCCAAGCTTTCTCTCTGCATCTCTAATTGACTGAAGAGCCTTATAACCATCAATCTTAGGCATCATAATATCAAGACATACTAGATCGAATTCCTTACCATCAGAAACTGATTTAACGAATTCATCTACAGCC
Source organism: Lachnospiraceae bacterium UBA3801 (assembly GCA_002368685.1). Taxonomy (GTDB): domain Bacteria; phylum Bacillota; class Clostridia; order Lachnospirales; family Lachnospiraceae; genus Eubacterium_Q. The sequence goes on along the minus strand of DFEN01000052.1, from coordinate 9,638 downwards.
TCTATTCCATCTGTCGCAAGAACTACATCTCCATATCTAGTAAGTAACTTTGTTAAGAACTTTCCACTAGCTATATCATCTTCAGCAACTAATACCCTCATTTTATATACCTCTCTAAATTTATTACTTTTTAATAGTATCTAGCCATTTACCTGATAATATCTTAATTTCTTCATGATACGACTTCTTTCTGACAAGAACTCGTCTATTAAGGGAGCACACAACAAAGATTCCCAGCAACATATCAGCAAGCATTTCCGCTGTGAAGTCGTCTATTATCTCACCATTATCGATTGCCCCTTGGAATATCCTCTTCAAGCCTTCTCTTCTACTTACAAAGCCCTTTTCTATAAGTTCTCTAGTCCTCGTATTATGCAATAGTTCTTCATAATTAAGCATAATAGATGATAAAGTATAATAACTATTATAATAAGAGCCATATGCATCAACGTACATATCTATTCTTTTAAGATATGAGTCTGACTTAGATTCTAGAGTTTTGAAGATACTACTATCAAACTTAAAATAAGTTGATACTACTTCTTCTAATATTTCGTCGACATTTGTGAAACATTTATATATCATCATTTCACTCATATTTGTACGAAATGATATATTGGGAAAGGTTAGAGAAACCAGACCGGAATCACTGATAATATCAATAGACGCTGCAATTATTCTATCGCGCGCAGATATAAATTCCTCAATCATGACTCACCCCCTAACTCACCATATACAGTATTTATTTTAGTTATATTTATACCCTTTGTCAACCAATTAAGAAATGAAAAGAGCAGGGAAAAATCCCTGCTCCTAAGGTCTAGTTCTATATATTACTGAACAACAGTTACATTTGTAGCCTGAGCGCCTTTGTCTCCTTCAGTGAGATCAAACTCAACTGTCTGACCTTCAGAAAGAGTCTTAAAGCCTTCCATGTTCAGTCCTGAAAAATGAACGAATACATCATTTCCATTCTCGTCAGTTATAAAGCCATAACCCTTTTTGTCATTGAACCATTTTACTGTTCCTTTTGCCATTTCACAAATCCTCCATTGAATATCTTGTACTAGCGTATCATACGATATATCAATATTCAATTTACAAAAGGCATAAAATGTAAAGCAATATTTCATTGCATAATCAGCTCATCCAGGACCCTATCATAGTAATAATAATTATGTGATAGGAAGTCATCCTCATCTAGAGTAAACTCATTTACCATTTCAACACTATTATGAATATCACTAATATTCATACCCATGTTCTTATCAGGTATTATAATGAGCTGATGGATATTCGCTGGTATAACATAAAAGTTAGATTCGAGCTTATCATATATAAAATGATTTATGCCATTATATAGTAAGGTGGCTGCTCCGTAGTACATTTCTGAATTCGTGAGGAAATATATATCCTCAGGAGACTCATCAACATCCATATCTTTGTTATCAAAGAATTCTCTAAACGATGCAAATGTAATCCCAAATCGCTGTCTGCTATTACTGATTGCCGTTTTAATTAGTTCATTCTCCGTCATATAGAGGCAATCCAGCATATCATTGGTTATATCAAAACATTTAATCCCTTTATCTCCTATGACCATACATTTAACTACTGCCACCATATCCATGTACTTCTTATGAGGGATATCATTTAAAATATGCTGATATTTATCATAACTATGAAGTGAAATCAGCAAGCTTGACTCTATTTCATTTTTAATTTCATTAATACTTTCTTTATCCATATTTATCTCCTTTTGACAAATATGGATAGAGAGTATTTATAAGATGCTTTTTTATCTTAACAAATTGAACTACTTTGTCAAGAAGTCCTTTAGGAATTCGATAACCTTTTTCATTTCATCATCTTTTCCAATAGTGATTCTGAGATAATCATCTATTCGAGGAGACTTGAAATATCTAAAGTAAATGCCCCTCTTCTTCGCTTCTTCAAATATCTTCTCTGCAGTTCCGTCTGCTGGTGATGCAAAAACAAAATTAGCGGAAGACTTAAGAACCGTGAATCCAAGAGAAGTAAGCTCTTTGGAAAACCACTCTCTAGTCGCTTTAATCTTTCCTACAGAAGCTTTGAAGTATTCATCATCACTTATAACTGATGAACCCAGCTTAATAGATGGATAGTTCATAGTATAGGAATTATAGGAATACTTAACGTCATTTAGATATTTAATAAGTCTGCTATCTGCCATAGCATATCCTATTCTAAGACCTGCAAGAGATCTAGACTTTGAATAAGTCCTTACAACGATCAGGTTATCGTATTGGCCTATAAGATCTAAGACTGAGGACCCCTCCTCAGCAAAATCAATATATGCTTCATCAATAATAACTATTGATTCCTTATTATTATCAAGAATTTCTCTAATGCTATTTTTTTCTAACAAAATAGATGTAGGAGCATTTGGATTAGGTATAACTATTCCACCATTTGAAACCAGATAATCCTTTATATCTATTGTAAAATCTTCCTTAAGAGCTTTTGTTTCGTAAGGAATTCTTAGCATTTCCGCCCAAACTGGATAAAAGGAATAAGTTATATCCGGAAAGAGAATTGGTTTATCTGAATTAAAGAATGTCATAAAACACATTCCCAGAACATCATCTGATCCAACACCTACAAATACATTTTCAGGCTTAAGATCATAATAATCCGCTAGAGCTGAAACAAGTTCCTTTGCAGTAGGATCCGGATATCTTCTAAATAAATCATAGTCAAAACTTTCCGCAGCCTTGATCATTTCAGGGGAAACACCATAAGGATTCTCATTTGTGTTGAGCTTTATTACATTCTTGTCCTCAGGTTGTTCTCCTGGTGTATACGGTTCTACAAACCTTATATTTTTTTCCCATAGTCTATCAGACATTTCTTCCTCCACGCTCTACTTAAGCAGTTCTACTAACTCACCAAATTTCATACCATTTGAAGCCTTAAAGGTGATAACATCACCAGGTCCTAGTATTGTCTTAATATATTCAGCAGCTTCCTTCTTATCTGAAAAATGCTTAGTCTCAACATCACTATTAACTGTATCAGAGATATAATGACTTGCTTCACCAATAGTTATAAGCATATCAATAACAGGCTTACCACTTGAAAGCTTAGTAGAATTTATATACTCTCCAACCTCTTTATGATAGTTATCACCATCAGGACCGAGTTCGAACATATCACCTAGAACTGCTATTCTTTTACCTATAACATCCATATCGCGAAGAACATTTATTGCAGCCTTCATAGAATCAGGACTTGCGTTATAGGAATCATCAATTATTGTATAGCCTTTGTCAGTGCTTATAACCTTCTGTCTCATTCCTTCAAAGGTCTCAAAGCTTCTAGCCGCCTTGACTATATCTAGTCCCATATAATCGCTTACTGCGAGAGCAGCCAGTGAATTGAGCACATTATGCTGTCCTAATACATTAAGATTAACTATCAGCTTATCTTTACCATGTACAAAAGTATATGTATTATAACCATTTTCAAAAACAATATTTTCAGCTCTATAATCCGCCTCAGGATTAGTACCATAGAAATAAGTTTTAACCGGCAGCTTTCCCTTAAGGGCAAAAAGCATTGGATCATCTGCATTTAAAAAGACTGCTCCATCCTCGGACATTCTTCCAATTATACGAAGCTTTTCATCTCTGATACCTTCCTTAGAACCAAGGAATTCTATATGAGCTTTACCGATTATAGTAACAACTGCTATATCCGGCTTTACTATCTGTGTCAGCTTATCCATTCCACCGGGTTCACTAATACCCATCTCTATTACAGCTGCCTCAGATGGAGTATCATTTATCTTAGATATAGTAATAGGAACACCAATCTGTGAATTCATATTACCGGAAGTAGAAAAGGTCGGAATATTACTAGCAAGAGCGCAGCTTATCATTTCTCTTGTAGTTGTTTTTCCAACACTACCTGTAACACCAACCACCTTACTGGTATACTTATTTCTACAATAGGTTCCAATTCTCTGAAGTGCTTCCAGAGTATTATCAACCTTAATATAAGCTGTGTTTTCAGGCATATTATCTACATCAGCCTTCGCAAGAATTGTACTCTCATCCTCTTCAACAAGGATTGCCTTAGTTACAGTAGCCACCTGAGGTACAAACTTATGAGCATCAACCTTCTCGCCAGGAATAGCTACAAATATTGACTCAGAATCTACATCTCTAGAATCAATTGCTATTCTATTTATTTGAGTACCGAGAAGCTCATTTCTATACTCTGAATCAATTTTGCCAATTATATGGCCCTTTGTTATTTCAAGTAAATCTCTTATAGTTATATCTTTCATGAATAAGTACCTTTTATTTATTATTTTCTTTTATATACCACTGACTGTGCTATATCATCAGCCTTCTTAGAATCTTTTAAGACTTCAATTAGCTTAAGAGAAAAATCAATAGCTGTTCCAAGACCACGGCTAGTTATTATTTTACCATCTTGAACAACACTTTCGCCTTCTCCTGGCCACATAGCGCCCTTTAATCCTGGCTCAAGTCCAGGATAACAGGTAGCCTTCTTACCATTAAGTAGTCCCATATCACCAAATACAGTAGGTGCTGCACATATAGCGGCTATATATTTGCCATTATCATAATAGGACTGAACCATATCACGAACCGCCGGGCTCTCCTTTAGATAATTGGTTCCTGGCATACCCCCAGGAAGAACAACCATATCAGCAGAGTCTTTAATATCTGAAAGGAGCTCATCTGCAACTACATTTATTCCTCTAGCTCCTTTAATTGCAGTTGAATCCTTAATGGATGCAAGAACCACCTCAATACCTGCTCTTCTTAGAAGATCAACAACTGTAAGTCCCTCAATCTCTTCAAAACCATCCGCTAAAAGCACATATACCTTACTCATATCTATTCTCCTTTTATTACATTATCAAATAAGTCATCCAGCCAATTAACATTGACTTCTTCTATCTTACCGCTATCAACAAGCTTTGTAACCTCTGGTGCAATTGGAAGCTGTGCAAGATTTGTTATGCCATACTTAGCTGATACCTCACTAAGTCTACTCTTTCCGAATATCTCATGCTTCTTTCCACAATCAGGACATTCAAAGTATGACATATTCTCTACAAGTCCCATTACAGGAACATTCATCATTTCAGCCATCTTGAGAGCCTTGCCCACAATCATTTCAACGAGTTCCTGAGGAGAAGTAACAACTATTATTCCATCAACTGGAAGACTCTGAAATACTGTAAGCGGAACATCTCCTGTTCCAGGAGGCATATCCACAAACATTACATCTATATCGCCCCAAGCTACATCTGTCCAGAACTGTTGAACAGCTCCTGCTATAACTGGTCCTCTCCAAATAACTGGATCCTCTTCATTATCCACAAGAAGATTTATGGACATAAGCTTTATTCCACCTTCTGTATTAACAGGTATTATTCCAATATCTGATCCATAGGCTTTCTTATGAACACCAAAAGACTTTGGTATAGAAGGTCCTGTTATATCCGCATCTAATACAGCTGTCTTAAGCCCCTTCTGACTAGCCTTTACAGCAAGCAGTGATGTAACAAGCGATTTACCAACTCCGCCCTTTCCACTGATTACACCTATTACCTTCTTAACATCAGAATATTCATTTTGTACTTTACGAAGACCTTCTGGCATGGATCTTTCAAATGCCTTATCCATAGCTTCCTGTTGTTCTTTAGTTAGTTCTTCACTCATCTCTTTCTCCTATCCAAATCTAAATGATAATAACATTTAGGTTATGTCAAAACATAAGTCACATTATACAACAATGAAATAAAAAAAACTATACAATATAATTCTTTAAAATATCTTATAATGTCGATAATTCTACTGTAAATAATGGTAAATTATGTACTAATAAGTTATAATCAAGATATTCCTAGTTTATATAAGGGAGGAATTAAAATTGGCTAAAGAAAAAAATGTTTATATAATAGGACATAAAAATCCAGATACAGACTCAATAGCATCTGCCATTGCTTATGCATATCTTAAAAATCAACAGGGCGAAACCAGATATATACCTGCCAGATGTGGAAATGTCAGCAACGAAACACAGTATGTACTGGATAAATTCGAACAAAAATCTCCTAAGTTTGTCGGTGATGTGAGAACTCAGGTCAGAGATATGGATATGAGAAATATCCCTGGCGTTACTGATGAGATATCGCTTAAAGATGCTTGGAAAATTATGAAAGATAACAAGGTTGTAACTCTCTGTATAACAGATGGTAAATACCTTAAAGGACTTATCACTACAGGTGATATCATGGAATCCTATATGGGTGCATATGATTCTAATACTCTTTCAAATGCAAATACCAGCTATACAAATATAGTAGATACTCTTGACGGAACTATGATAGTCGGCAACATCAGCGATACTCAGACCGAAGGCAAAATCCTAATCGGAGCCGGAACTCCAGATGTTCTCGAGGAATATATTAAACCTCACGATATTGTTATACTTGGAGATAGATATGAATCACAGCTCTGTGCTATTGAAATGGGCGCTGATTGTATAATCATCTGTGCAGGAAGTAATGTAACCAGAACTATTCAATCTATAGCTGACGAAAAAGGCTGCAAGATTATTACTACTCCACACGATTCCTTTACAGTAGCCCGACTGATATATCAAAGTATTCCTATCAGACACTTTATGAGATCCTCTGATCTTGTAACCTTCAAGCTAGATGATTTTATAGATGATGTGCAGCCTATCATGGCTTCTACAAGACATAGATATTTTCCAGTTATAGATTCCTATGGAAAATATAAAGGAATGGTCAGCCGAAGAAACTTCCTCGGTGCTTCTAAGAAGAAGCTGATACTTGTAGATCATAATGAGAAGTCACAGGCAGTAAATGGTATGGAAGCAGCCGAGATAGTTGAAATAATAGATCATCATAGACTCGGAACTGTAGCTACAACAAAACCAGTATATTTCCGTAATCAGCCACTAGGTTCTACCTGTACTATCCTATATCTTATGTATCAAGAAGCAGGTGTTGAGATTCCTGCAAATATCGCAGGACTTATGCTTTCTGCTATTATTTCTGATACTCTGCTATATAGATCACCAACTTGTACAGAAATCGATAAAATAGCTGGTGAAAAGCTTGCTGCTATCGCAGGCGTTAATGCAGAAGAACTCGCAAAAAGCATGTTTACTGCCGGAAGTAATTTGCAAAATAAAAAACCAACCGAAATACTCCATCAGGATTTCAAGAAATTCACTGTTGGAAATACAAATGTTGGAATTGGTCAGATAAGCTCCATGGATTCTAATGAGCTTGCTCACATCAAGGAAGCTATACATCCAATCATGGAAGAAACTGCCAAGTCCGATAATGTTGATATTATTCTATTTATGCTAACTAATATACTAAAAGAATCCTCAGAAGTACTCTTCTATGGTTCAAAATCAGAAATACTTCTTGAGACAGGCTTCAATGTAACCTCCAAGGATCATTACAGTGTTCTGCTTCCTGGTGTAGTATCAAGAAAGAAGCAGGTTCTTCCAACAATTATTAATACATTAAATGAGTAGGTTTAAAATGGAAATAGAAAGAAAATTCTTATTAAAAACAGCACCAGAAGGAATAGAAAGCTTTCCTTTTCATACTATTTCACAAGGATATATAAGCCAGGACCCAGTTGTAAGAATACGTCAGCTGGATAATGACTTTATCTTAACGATTAAATCTAGAGGTTTACTTAAAAGAACTGAAATAGAGAAGCCCCTTACCGAAAAAGAATTCGGCGAGCTTTCTGATATGGTAATTGGAAATGTCATAAAGAAGCGTCGATATATACTGCCACTCAACGACTACCCTGACCTAAAGGTGGAGCTAGATATTTTCAGCGGCATTTTCGAAGGTCTAATTATAGCTGAGGTAGAATTCCCAGATACAGAAATAGCCAGGAGTTTTAAAGCTCCTGACTATTTAAAGCTTGATGTAACTGATAATCCAAAGTATCAGAATTCATCTCTAAGTCTTATGAACGCCGCTGAAGTTTCAGAACTACTCTCAGCTTCCAAACTTATCTAATATATCGTCCACATCTGGCATATGAGGTCCCATAGCCTTATGGATAATAAATATAGTAATTATTATTCCGGCCGCTGATACAAGCAGCGGACTTATCAGATAACCCAGAGCAGAATTGATATTCACAATAAGTATTCCCAAGGTTTCTGCATAGAAGCACATATGAAGCGCATCTGTAAAGGTCATAGGAAGCTTACTGATCACTGTAAGACTTCTTGTGACAACAGCATAAATAACCGCTGCCAGAATATACTTAAGCGCTGCAAATGTAGCAAGCATCACATATATAAATATGAGTGATATATAGAAGCCCGGTATCATTTTAACCAGATCACTATTATTAAATCCCGTAGGAAAAAGCAGGTTATTCGGATAAGAATAAGTTTCATTATAGGAACTATCATCTTCTATATCCGTAATAGTTATCATCTTGGTATATTTACTTCCAATGGCAATATACGCCCCTTCTCTTTTAAAATCCCCAAATCTAAACTGATCCAGTTCCGTATCCATAAGAATAGTTACATTTGATAGCTTCATCTCGAATTTCTTATCTGATACTAGTCCTGCATCTGTCATTTCAAAAGCAGGTACCTTATTCATAAAAAGATTTCTGAAGCCTCTAAAGGATGATATCTTAGATGCAGATGGAACTGCAAATGTCATAGTAGCAACTAAAACAGATATAAAAATAACATAAGCTATAAATCTAGAGCTGTTCTTAACACTTGTTTCAGCTAGTTCTTTAGTTTTTATAAGAGAGATCATAAAAATATCCATTATAGATGCTTTAGGTCCCTTTAGTTCTACCTTTTTTTCTTCACTATATTCCATATAAATATTAAAGCTCCTCAATGAGATTGATCATTTCAATAGCACCAAGTGCACAGTCGTATCCCTTATTTCCTGCCTTTGTTCCTGCTCTTACAACTGCCTGTTCAATAGTATCAGTTGTTAGTATACCAAACATTACAGGAAGTTCAAACTCTAGACTAACCTGAGCTATGCCCTTGCTTACCTCAGCACAAACATAATCATAATGGCTTGTCTCACCTCTGATTACAGTACCAAGGCATATTATAGCATCATATTTACCAGATTTTGCAGTCTTTTTTGCAATAACTGGAATCTCAAAGGCTCCAGGTACCCAAACCACATCAATATTTTGCTCATCAACATCATGTCTTACAAGACCGTCCATAGCTCCTGAAACAAGCTTTGATACTATAAATTCATTAAATCTGGCAGCTATGATACATATCTTAGCATCCTTCTTTGCAACTACATTTCCTTCATACTTCATTTTATATTCCTCCTCTTACACTTCTTTTAAAATGTGTCCCATTTTTTCTTTTTTGGTTTTTAAATAGAAAACATCGTATGCCGATGGTTCAATTTCGATTGGTAACCTCTCAACTATTTCAAGGTTATAGCCCTGCAGACCATATACTTTATCAGGATTATTAGTGAGAAGTCTGATTTTATTTATTCCAAGCTCAACAAGGATCTGAGTACCTATTGTATAATCACGAGCATC